>JANMLJ010000127.1:0-1794 GCA_031372465.1 Chitinophagaceae bacterium
CAAGGCTGAAGTTGCATTATTCAAGCTGCTGGATATACTGAAACCATTTGTTTTGTAAGTGGTTGTAGTCGGGTCACTCACCTTTCTTTTTTCATTAAAATAATTAAGAGATAATAAATTATTGAAACCAGTTTCTAAATGAAGTTTTTTACTTATTTCGTAAGAAAGGCCAGGATAGGCAGATAGTCCTGCAGAAACTCTTTTTAATTCATCCCTGTTGATAGTAGGAAATCCTTCTATTTTTTGTTTATAATAATTTCCTCCAAAACTTCCCTGTACAAAAAGATAAAACCCGGATTTCCCAATATTTTTATATTTCCTTACAAATATTCCAGCATTATAACCATCCGTCTTGTATTGGGCATTGTCCGCAGGATAATCAGAATTATAAATATTAATTCCGGCATTCAATCCCCATATAAGATTTTCCTTAATTGCTTTACCAAATGCCGGGGATATGTTGATACTATTTAAGCTATTGGAAGTTCCATCTCCCATCTTTGTTTTTTGAAAATTCCCGCTGATATCTCCTCCCAGGAAGATTGAGCCTTTTTTGATTTGCGCATTTGCCGAAGACACAAACATTGATACAGTGATAATGGCAAGGAAAAATTTTCTCATACTGCTGTTTTAATAGTTAAGAATAATTGCCGAACAAATATTGAGACAAAAAAAAGGAAGTAAGTGTACACCTTACTTCCTTTAACGAACAATTATCCTAAGTAAAATAGAAATTTAAATCCTGTGCAGCATTTTAAGAAATGAATGCACTACCAAAATAACTATGCAATACGGCTGGCAGCTTAATCCCTTCAGCAGATTGATTGTTTTCCAGCAGGCAGCCCAATATCCTTGGCAGCGCCAACGAACTTCCGTTGAGTGAATGAACTAACTGCATTTTTCCATTACCACCTTTAAACCGGATTTTCATGCGGTTGCTTTGATAGGTTTCAAAGTTGCTGACCGAACTTACTTCGAGCCACCGTTCCTGTGCAGCACTATACACTTCAAAATCATAGGTGATGGCAGAAGCAAATCCCATATCGCCGCCACATAGCCGCAAAATACGATATGGAAGTTCAAGGCTATTTAATAATTTTTCAATATGATTCACCATATCATCCAGCACATCATAACTTGTATCCGGATGAACAATCTGAACGATCTCTACTTTTTCAAACTGGTGTACACGGTTGAGGCCACGAACATCTTTACCAAAACTTCCGGCCTCTCTTCTGAAACAGGGAGAATAAGCAGTCATCTTTATCGGAAGACTTTCTTCCTTCATCATTTCATCCCGGTAAATATTAGTGATGGGTACTTCTGACGTTGGAATCATGTAAAACTTATCTTCCGGCATATAATACATCTGCCCTTCTTTATCAGGCAACTGTCCTGTTCCATAAGCCGATGCTTCATTGACCATAAATGGTGGATGATATTCTGTATAACCAGCTGCTGTATTAAAATCCAAAAAATATTGAATTAATGCTCGTTGCAATTTTGCTCCTTTGCCTTTGAATAAGGCAAAGCCACTTCCGGTTATTTTAGCACCTGTTTCAAAATCTACAATATCATATTTTTTAATCAGATCCCAATGCGGGACTGACCCAACTGGTAATTGCGGCTTAATACCACCTTCTCTTACAAATACATTATCTGCAGGTGTTTTACCTGCCGGAACTAATACTGATGGAAGGTTAGGAAGTATTACCAGTTCATCATGCAATTGTTTTTCAACATCAGCTAATTTTTCTGTTATTGGTTGTAAAGTAGATTTCAATGCTGCTACTT
>JANMLJ010000163.1:0-3701 GCA_031372465.1 Chitinophagaceae bacterium
TTAACTTGACGCTAATGCGCCACGGCGGGGTGGAAAGAAGACCCTATGTGTCAACCTATGTTTCTATAAGCATATGAAGTAAAAGCAAAACGATTCCTTGATTTTATTGAACTACCTATGAGGTATAAAGGGTATATGTTATGGAACTAAAGGAGCCAATTGTAGCATTCGGGAAAAATAAATTTTCTGTAGAAGAATATTTGCAGATGGAAAAAGCTGCAACCGAGCGGCATGAATATAACCAGGGAGAAATATTTCAAATGCAGGGGCATGGAGAATTGCTGGCAATGTCAGGGTCAGCTAACAGGCATAATATTATTTTCACTAATTTGTTTTTAGGATTTGGTAATGCGTTAAAAGGTAAACCCTGCAGGCCATATGGCCCTGATATGCGGTTAAACATTCCTGAAAACACTTTGTTTACATATCCTGATATTTCTATTTATTGCGGCGAACCTGAAAGCATATCTGTGGACGAAGAGTCCTTTATTCATCCCACTGTACTTATTGAAATACTTTCTCCATCTACCCGGGAATATGACCGGGGTGGGAAATTTAAACTGTACAGGGATATTCCAACCTTGCAGGAATATATCCTGGTAGATACAAAGACATTAAACGTCGAAGCATTCCGTCTCAATAATAGCAAACATTGGGAACTGGAAGAATATACTTTACTTTCTGAAACATTATCCATGCCATCCATCGATGTTTCCATTCCTTTGACGGAAATTTATGCGACCACAAAATTGGCTATTCCTCCAACAGAATGATTTAAAAAGGCCGTCCTATTTCTCTTTCATTTAATAGAAACTAAGAAGTTACCAATTTATTCACATTTTCTTTTTAATGCTAATAAAATTAGTTTTGCGATGCCAAAATTTCTTATCTTGCCCGCCTAAATAATATTTACGTCACTTTAAAATTGAGCACTATGATTAAAATGCAAGTTATCGGACACTTAGGCAAGGACTGTGTAGTCAACGCAGTCAACGGAAAAAATGTTATCAACTTTACCGTTGCCCATTCTGAAAAGTACAAAGACAGCCAGGGCGTTCTCCAGGAAAAAACAACCTGGGTAGATTGTGCCTATTGGACAGAAAGAACAGCCGTTGCTCCTTACCTGCAAAAAGGCACACAGGTTTTTGTAGAAGGACAGCCGGAAGCAAGATCATTTCAACGAAATGATGGCACACCCGGATCATCTTTATCACTTCGTGTACGTGAAGTACAATTATTAGGTGGTAAAAGTGATAGAGGTGTTGGAGGTTCTTACCAGCCCAGCGCAGCAGCTACATCATCTGCCCCAACAAGTAATGTCTCATCTCCCAATGAGATTACTGAACCGGTAGATGATCTGCCGTTTTAAGGTCGCAATTCAAAACTAACATTTAGCCTTTCCTTTTGGAGAGGCTTTTTTTATTAGTATTATCTGTAACTTGAAATCATGAAGCGGTTGTTTATTTTTATTTTTTTAGTTGCTCCTTTTTTGTTGCCTGCACAAGCAAAAAGGCAAAAATTGGTTACAGATGTGTTGGTAATAGGTGGTGGTGCAGGTGGTACTGCCGCCGCTATTCAAAGTGCAAGAATGGGAGTAAAAACAATTTTAGTTGAACCAACAACCATACTTGGTGGAATGCTTACAGCAGCCGGTGTAAGTTGTACGGATGGAAATGATCAGTTGCCGAGTGGTCTTTGGGATGAATTTCGCCAGGCATTATATAAACATTATGGAAGAAATAAATTAAACTGCGGTTGGGTAAGCAATACCAATTTTGAACCACATGTAGCTGATAGTATTTTCAAAGCATGGACAAAAAAAGAAAAGAATTTAAAGGTTCAATATGGATTTCAATTTACTACTATTTTAAAAGAAGGAAATAAAGTTACCGGCGCAATATTCAGCAACATAAGAAATAATGAAGAAATAAAAATAAAAGCAAAAGTGGTCATTGATGCCACAGAATTAGGTGATGTACTGGCAGCAGCAGGGGCCGCTTATGATTTGGGAATGGATGATCCATTGGTAAGCGGAGAAAAAGAAGCCAGGCAAAAAAATGATATTATCCAGGACCTGACCTGGGCAGCTATCTTAAAAGATTATGGTGCGGGGGCGGATAAAACAATTGAAAAGCCGGCTAACTACGACCCTAGGAAATATTACTGCTGCAATACGGATGCGCCTTGTAACGATAAACCATGGAATGGTGATAAACTAAAAATGCTGAACTATGGAAAACTGCCAAGAAGTCCGGGTGCAAAATTTGACAAGTACATGTTGAACTGGCCGGCGCATGGAAATGATACGTACCTGAATGTAGTAGAAAAGAGTTGGGAGTCGAGAGTCAGGAGTTATGAGTCAGCCAAAGCTTATACATTGGGGTTTATTTATTTTTTGCAAACAGAGTTGGGGATGAAAAATATTGGCCTGGCGGATGATGAATTGGAGGGAGGCCTTGCATTGATACCTTACAACCGGGAAGGCCGGAGAGTAAAAGGAATGGTACGGATGAATATCAATCATATTAAAAACCCTTATGATTATGATTTGTATCGTACCGGTATTGCTGTTGGCGATTACCCGGTAGATCATCATCATGCTCAATACCCGGACAAAGTGCCGGATATAGAATTTCCGCCGATTCCCTCGTATAATATCCCAATGGGAGCGCTGATACCAGAGAAAATTGATGGGTTGATTGTTTGTGAAAAAGGGATTTCTGTAACCAATATTGTAAATGGCACTACCAGATTGCAACCAGTGGTTTTATTAACGGGGCAGGCGGCAGGAATTTTGGCTGCTAAAACGATAAAGGAGAATAAAAAACCCAGAGATATTCTGGTTCGTACTGTGCAGGAAGAATTACTGAAAGCCAAATGCTATCTGATGCCCTTTGCAGATGTAAAACCGGTGGATCCGCATTGGGAATCGATACAGAAAGTTGGAGTGACAGGCATTTTGAAAGGGACAGGTAAAGCCGAAGGCTGGAGTAATAAAATGTTTTTTTATCCGGATAGTTTAGTGAGTTCCATAGAATATAGTCAGGGTCTTCAGAAATATTGGGGTAGGTCAATTTATCCTTTTTCAACAGTTTACAATGGCGATGCAATAATTACAAATTGCTTTTATTCGTTACAACGATTAAAAGAATATTACAAAACGGATGAATTTAGAAAAATAAAAGTAATGGATGGGATAAAAGAATTGTGGTTGAGTTGGGGTTTAACAAATTATAATCCTGAAAGAAAAATTACGAGAAGAGAACTTTCAGTAATGCTGGATAAATGTATCTTGCTTTTCGGTAATAAAAACCTGCCAATGGATATTAACGGTAAGATTGGATTTAAAATCAGTGAACTTTAATGTATGAAAAAAGTATTTTTTAGTTATTGTTTTTTATTTTTCACCTATAACCTGGTTGCTCAAAAAAACTGGCAGCTCTCCATCCAATCATGGACATTTCATAAATACAGTTTTTTGCAGTCAGTGGAAAAAGCAGATAGCCTTGGAGTAAAATACCTTGAAGTATACCCGGGGCAGAAAGTTGGTGCGGATATTCCCGGTGTTTTTAGTTATACCCTTGATAAAACCTCCAGAGATAAACTAAAACAATTTTTAGCGCGAAGAAATTTTAAGGTAGCCGCCCTTGGTGTGATAGATAAATATTATTACAATAAAGATAACCTCGAAAAATTCTTTG
>JANMLJ010000267.1:0-4092 GCA_031372465.1 Chitinophagaceae bacterium
TTGTGAAATGTGCAAGACTATGTTGCACATTTCACAACTTCATCGAATATAAAAAACAACAGGACGAGGATCTAATGAAAAAGGGGGCGAGGGATGGCAAAGCCCCGATGTAAATCGGGGAGCAATGGCGTTTGCCTTGAATTTTTCGTTGGTTACTTTTTTTGTTTCAAGACAAAAAAAGTGACAAATCTACAATTGAAATAAGCTGTTGAAGCACACGATAAATATGTATTTACTAGTTGCTGATTTTTAAACTTTTGGCAATCGGTATTATTCTTAAAAAAAAGAAGGAGACAAAAATTAATGCAACCAGGAAAATAGTTTATGCTTACTCCATTTATACTGGTGAAGCTTAAGCACCGGCTTCAGAAAGGAAACAAAAAAAGCAAGAGGAATTTTATTTTTTTTCATGGCAAGATAATCTCTCCGGTTCACCCGGAGCCGCCGCTTCAGATTGCCATTACTTAAACCCCCGCCACGCATTTTGACGATCAGCTGGGGGATATAATAAGCGCTTACACTACACCGGTATAGATAGCGAAGCATAAATTCAAAATCACAGGCCGTAAAATAATGGGTCTCGTAATACCCATACTGTTCCAGTAATTCCCTTTTGAAATAAAACGTAGGGTGCGCCGGCATCCATCCATACCGGAACCGGCTGCGTTTGAATTTCTTTCCTCTCCATATACGGGTTACAGATGCCGTATTCTCCGGTTCCACAAATACCAGGTCACCGTATACAGCATCTACCTGTTGTTCTTTATATGATTGAACGATCGTACTGATCACATTGTTTGAAGCAAAGATATCATCGCTGTTAAGTGTACCGATAATATCACCCGTTGCCATCGCCATGCCTTTATTGATAGCATCATACATGCTATAATCTTTTTCCGATACCCATTTAGCAATATGATCCTTGTGTTTTTCAATGATGGCCAGGGTACCATCGGTCGATTCACCATCAATAATAATATGTTCAATGTTAGTATAGTCCTGACTACGCACAGAATGGATACAATCCTCCAGGAATTTTTCTGAATTAAGCGTAACAGTAATAATGGTGACCTTCATAAATAGAAAAAGATGCTCTGCAAAGAAAACTATTTTTTATGAACGCAGAGAAAGAAGATCGCAAATTTTATACAGTGTTTATGCAGAGAGTTGCTGAGAGTCCTAATTTTCTTCTGTTTTCTGGATTAAAATATTTATTTTTTTTCACCGCTGAGAAGAGGAGAACGCTGAGTAAACGCAGAGAGTCGCTGTAAGTCCTCTTTATCTTATGTTCTCAGCTGCAAAAATTTGAGGTGTAACAAAAAACTGAGTTTATTCCCAGAACCTCTGCGAAAGCTCCTTTTCTCTAGCTCTCTGCGGTAAAAAATTGAGTTTATTCCAAGAACCTCTGCGAAAACTCCTTTTCTCTTGTTCTCTGCGGTAAAAAACTGAGTTTATTCCAAGAACCTCTGCGAGAACTCCTTTTCTCTTGTTCTCTGCGGTAAAAAACTGAGTTTATTCCAAGAACCTCTGCGAAAACTTCTTTTCTCCTGTTCTCTGCGGTAAAAATTTCATTGCGTATTTTCCACATGTATTACGCAAACCACTAAACAACTCTTTGCACCAAAATATTCTCCATCACCAGCATATCCATATTGGTACGCAGATAACAATTCAGTGCTTCCAGCGGACTGTTTACGATGGGTTCATTTTCGTTAAAAGAAGTATTCAGTAAAATGGGAATACCCGTTTTAATACGAAATGCTTCAATCAGTTTATAATAACGGGGAGAAACCAATGCATCCACCGTTTGCAATCGTCCCGTTCCATCCACATGTGTTACCGCAGGGATCAATGCCCGCATTTCTTTTTTTATCGGAAATACTTTTTCCATAAACAGCGATTCACCGGTGATATCAAAAAAGTCTGCCACATATTCTTTCAAAATTGAAGGCGCAAAAGGACGAAAACTTTCCCTGCGTTTAATCTTAACGTTTAGTATCTCTTTGGCATCTGCCCTTCGCGGATCGGCAATAATAGAACGGCCACCTAGTGCACGGGGTCCGAATTCGGCCCTACCCGTAAACCATCCTACTACTCCCCCGTTGATAATACAGTTGGTGATTCTGTCAAATAATGCAGCATCAGGCAATTCAGTAAATGAAATATTCTTTGCCACCAGCATTTCTTTAATGGCTTCGTTGCTGAAAACACTTCCGGTATAAGCCGATACAATGGCCGGCTGTCTTTTATATTGCAGCAACTGGTGCTGGGTATACAAAGCAGCACCCATGGATATTCCTGCATCATGACCGGCCGAAGGGATATAGATATTTTTAAAAGAAGTGTTTTGTAAAATCTTTCCATTGGCCACACTGTTTTGTGCTACGCCCCCTGCTATGCAGATATTTTCCAAACCGGTCCGCTTATATAAATGTTCCAGTATATGAAAAATTACCTGCTCCGTACAATGCTGCACTGCCGCCGCCAGGTCTTTATGATATTGTGTTAAGGGCTCCTCTTTTTTTCTAGGCTCCCCAAATTCACGGATCATTTTTTCACTGTACAAGGGTGCTACCAGCGGTGCATTATTTTTATCATAAGAAATAATTCCCTGCGTACCCGTTCTGAAATAAGAAAGATCCAGCTTAAACAACCCATCATCCGTAAGCCGCACCACTTTACTGACTTTCGCAACAAGCGTCCCGATAGCTATCGGGACTTGCCCCGACTCCGAACTCCTAACTCCTAACTCCCGACTCTCAACTCCCGACTCCCGACTCCTAACTCCCGACTCCGAAGTTCCGTAAGGCGCCATCCCCATCACTTTATATTCATCTCCATAATGTGGAAAGCCGAGTAATTGGGTAAACGCTGTATAAAAGATTCCCATTGAATGAGGGAAATCAATGGAATCAAGAATGTCAATCGTATTACCATTACCGGTTCCTATCATGGTAGTGGTAAAATCACCGGAGCCATCAATAGAAAGTAAGGCCGCTTTATCGAATGGTGAAGCAAAGAAAGCCGAGGCAAGATGTGAGCGGTGGTGCTCTATATTTTTTATTTTCCCGGAAAATGTTTTTGCCGGTAAGCCGGAAAGGCGGGAAAGTTCATTTTCAATGGAAGCAACTTTACGGCTGTTATTCAGCCGGTCTTTTACGGCTGCAAAACTTCCTCCGGGGTTGCTTGCCAGGTAAAGCAGTTTTTTAATAAACTTTGCTTTTGGATCCCTGCCAATAGCATAGTGATCCACCTGTTCATAACGGATACCGGCTTGCTGCAAACAAAACTCAATAGCCAGTTCCGGAAAGCCGGCCCAGTGCTTTACTCTCCGGAAACGCTCTTCTTCAATAGCGGCAACAAGTTTACCGTCCACAAAAATGGCGGCAGATGAATCGGCGTGATAGGCGTTTATTCCGAGTATGATCATTTTATTTTCTCCCCTCTCCGCGCCAGGCGGGGAGAGGGGTTGGGTTTATCCTCCGTATCCGCAGAGGTTTACCCTCCGTAGCTTCAGCGTAGGAGGGTTTATCCACCGTATCCGCCGCGGCGGAGTAGGTGGGCGGAGAAGGAGGGGGTGAGGTTGCGTTTATTGAAGAAGATGAAAATTATTTTTTAGAATGCTGAAATACTTTTTTATTATTAAAAAATTTTCAATACAAATATCCCCTCACCCCCCGACCCCTCTCCACTCCGTGGAGAGGGGAGAGAATACACGTTTCAGAACGAAGCAATTGAGTGTTGAAGATTGAGTGTTGTTTGTTGTCCGAAGGACTCTGTGAGAGTCTTTTCTTAATTAAATACAAAAGACTCTCCAAAGGTCCGAAGGACTCCCTCGGAGAGTCCCATGGACAATATATCAACACGCAACAAACAATATACAAATGAACAATCAGGATAACGAACTTGAATCTTGAGTCTTGAGTGTTGTTTGTTGAGTCTTTCTAAATTAAATACAAAAGACTCTCCAAAGGAGTCCCATGGACAATATGTCAACACTCAACAAACAATATACAAATCAAGGTTTCAGGATGATGCACCTGAATATTGAGTTTTGAATGTTGATTGTTGAGTCTTTGTATTTAAAGACTC
>JANMLJ010000294.1:0-3756 GCA_031372465.1 Chitinophagaceae bacterium
CAAAGAAAACATCAAAGGAGAAAACTTTATTATGAAATTTTTGCTGAACACAGATGAGATTGAAGATGACACGTTGCTTTTTAATGTCTACAGCAAGAAAACAAAGCAATCGGTAACGTATGCTGTAAACCGTAACAGCCGATTTGTAGAGGATGTAGCTATAAGCAAAGTAAAATAAACAAAAATCTGAAACTATGAAATTAAAACTACACTGACATAGGATGGTGTAGTTTTTTCCTATTACTGCTTCTGAAAATTGTTCTCTGTAAGAAACAACACTACAAAATCATCGATTAAATATTTATTGATTGCAAATCATTTTCAATGAATATTCTGCCACTCATTGTATGTATAAAAAATCCCGGCTATCGGAAATAACCGGGATTTTTTTATTTCAATGAATCGCAATAAAGCGGAAAGGTATTTTATTTTGTCCTTACTACTTTCTCACTGGTTATTCCACCTTTTTCATCTTCGATTTTAACGATATAATTACCTACTGGTAACATCTTCATATCAAAATGATAAGTGTTTTGATTTGGCCTGGCATAGGTTACCTGAATTCCATTGGTACTATATATAGTTACCGTTTTAATAATAGATTTACTGGTAATCCAAACATAGTCTGATGTTGGATTTGGATAAATTAATACGGATGATGTTTGTTTGTACCCAAGTCTGATAATATTTGAATAATACGTTCTTCTTAAATTATCTGTATACTGTATCCGGTAATAAATCTTACCATTATCAACAATTACGGGATAGCTATCATTCTTTTGTTTTTTACCATCAGAAAAAGTGGCAACTGGTTCAAACGTTAAACCATTTTTGCTTCTTTCAAGTGTTGTTGATGAAATATTATCATCCTTAATATCCCAGTATAGATTATACTTATCCGATTGGGTGGTGGAACGATAACTGAATGCTATATCTTTTAAAGGCAAGGTGCCTAGTGCTGCCAGATCCGCCATCCAGGCACCTCTTCCAAATGTACCTGCTACTAATTTTTTGGAAGTATAACTAATTTCAATATCATCTACTCTGACATTGGGAAGGCCTGTACCAAATTTTGTCCAACCCACACCTGCTGTTCTTAATAAAACCCCACCCGGAGCAATGCGGGCAAAATAAACACCGAGTTCCGTAGCAATAAGAATAGTGTCAGTGCCCTCATATCTGATTACTTTTTTTGTAAGTATGTTCGGAAAATTATCCGTGATATTGGTCCAGTTTGCACCAGCATCCGTTGAAAAGTATATTTTATTAGCTGCATTATAGCCCGTTGCGGAAGCCAGCATGGTATCACTGTTTCTGCTCCAGTAAATACTATTGAAGTTTACACCTACAGGTCTTATTATAGTCGACCAGGTTGTTTCATCCACTGTCTTTCTCACTGTATTGTTACTGCCAATAACAACTATTCTTTGTTTTAACGGGTCAACCGGATGATTTGATAAATTGATGAATGATATAGTCGGAGCGCCCGTTCCGGAAAGCAGGTTTGTCCAGTCGCCTGCAGTAGTTTGTGGGGCATTGATCATTTTATACAGACCATTAAACCCTCCATAGATAATAGTTCCATTGGTTAAATGCATTTCGAGCGGCCAGACAAAAGATCCAGCGCCTGGTTTATCAATATCTGTTCCTGAAAAACCAGTTTCAAACCCATCACTTCTGAAACTTAGTGAACCGTTTGTTCCTCCAACATATCGGACATTACTATTTGTTCTGCTGATGGCAGTAGAGGTTCCATCACCTGCTTGTGCAGCATACCAACTGGATGTCACTCCATCAAATTTACGGCTTGAACCATCATTGTCCTGGTTACCAATCATCAGGTTATTCGGCGATGGATCGTGCACGGCTATACTATAACTTTGTGTAGCTCTTAATCCGTTAAAGCATGTTTTATAATTGCCGGTAGAAATTTTACCAATATAAACACCCCCATCATTACCAATTAAAAGCGAGTCGGGGCCAATAAATTCCATATAATGGTGATCGGAATGTACATAAAATCCACCCCAGTTCGAATTACCGGCTGTAGTATAATATCCATTCAGATAATTAATCCAGTTTGTTCCGCCGTCTGTCGATCTTTTACCACTGAATTCGCCCATTATTAAATGTTGACCATTTGTAGGGTCTGCAACAATTACCTGGTTGTATCCACCCTGTGAATTATATACCCCATTACCATCCAATGGTGTTGAATTTTGAACGGTTGATAATGCAGACATATTGTCTGTACTGATGGTGTATTTTGCAAAAGCAGGATTAGCCTGAAATAAACAATACAAAATATCAGGCGTATTCGGAGAGTACGCAAAGGTTAATTTATTAGCTGATCCGAATGGCGCCGGAGTGAAAACTGCAGCTAATGTATTAATGGCTGTAGACTTAAATATTCTTCCCCAACCATCTGATACAAAAAAATTAGGTCCAATTTTAATTATATCAATCATATTTTCATCAGTGGCAGCACCAAAATCCCTTGTCCAGGTATCGCCTGCATTTGTGGAAACATATACTCCCATAGTGGAAGTACAATAAATTGTATTATTTACTGCGAAATTCGGATCGAGGTATAATTTTTTTAGCCGTATTGATTGAGGAAGGGTAAAAGCCAATGGATTAGTCCAGGAGGTGCCTCCATCTGTTGACTTCATAATTCCAATGCTACTCATATGGCTACCGTCATAATCACCTGTTGCCAAATATATAATCTGGGTATTGGTAGGATGAAAAAGAATATCCGATACCCCAAGACCTGCAAACTGATCTGTCAGTGGAGTCCAACTACTACCAAGGTCCGTTGTTTTAAAAATGCCGCCTGAAGCTGTACCGGCAAGCATATAACCCGGATTACCCGGACATCTTTTAACTACGTTCACCCTTCCAATACCAGCCCCAAAAGTCCAACCATTTAAAATGTTTACATCAATCGGACCAAGGCTTGTCCATATAGCTGCCGCTACACTTGTTGTTCGGTTTGCCCCAGTTATCATTTCCGGATTTGTTTGCAATGTATTTATCCAACCCTGTGCAGCACTGGGAAATGATCCATCAGCATTTACTCTGTCATTCCAGAAGTAAGCCCATCTTTCAAACTGCGCATTTTCTTCCCTGAATTTATTATTAGTTTCCGGATTGACACCATCCCGGATTAACTCCTGCCTTTTTAGTTCAAATTGTTGCCTAACAGCTGCTGTAATAGTAGTATAATTGGCATTCGGTTTACTAACTTCATTTTTATAATCAGGTATTGTATTTACGCGTTGCGCATACATAGTAATAGCTGCTAAAAATGAAAATAAAGTCAGTGTAAATTTTGGTTGCATAAAAAAGAATTTGATAATGAAAAATAATTACTACCCATTATTTGAGGATTGGAAGTTAATGAATAATAATATTCTAACAATTGAATAATATATTATTTTTTTGCAGCCTATTTGGAACCTGTGAATACATTGTGGGAAATAAAAATTCAGTAAAAAGAAAACCCCAACTTTCGTAAGGGTTTATTATACAGTACAACCGCCGTCAGGTTTTTTCTCGTTGAGTTTTTTTATACAGTACAACCGCCGTCAGGGTTTTCAACCGCTTACGGGACATTATTTTACTTTCTCCGGTATTTCATTTCTAAATACAACTACACCGTCAAATACATCCACCAGCACCGGCTTACTCTTATCAATATCACCGGCCAGTATCCGTTTACTCAACTGGTTCACAATTTCTTTTTGTATCAGC
>JANMLJ010000296.1:0-3903 GCA_031372465.1 Chitinophagaceae bacterium
AAGGTTGAATGTCGATGAAACTCACGTCTGATAAGGCTTCGATAATCCCGATAACTATCGGGACAGCCTGACAAGCTGCTCGTTTTTTTTGAGGTTTTTTTAGAGATGCCCTGAATACATATCCTGCATAGCTATACAAATCAGGAGAGTCTGTTAACTCTTTCTTTTATTAATACTTTGTACTTTTCCTTCCAATCATCTTTCAGAAAACTATTATCAATCATTTCTTCCCATTCAGGCATTACCCGTTGCATCTTATTAAAAATATTTTCTTGTTGTTTAGCTTCTAACTTCAGGGTATTGAAGGCTGTTTCAAAGTCGCTTCGATTTATTTTCTTTTTCTTTCCATTTAGTGTTAGCGCCATGTCTTCACTATCTGCCGGATTTACCATTGCGGTTGCCAACAGATCATACGCTGGAGAAAAAACCGGACCTATGCCCGGATGATTGATTAAAGAAAAGTTTTTTAAATGCATATCGGCATTCCCTGTTAAAAAAGAAAATAGTACTAACTCAAAAAAGTTTACAACATCTAAACCAGGGTTTTTTGAATGTTGTTGAAGGACTTTCGCTATTTGCTCGTAGGAACCCTGATACTTGTCCTCACTTAGTCTTTCTGTAAGCTGACACATATCTTCCATGTGCAGTTTCGATTTTTTTATCCGGTCTATACGTCTTGTGATGTAAGCGAGGTTACCTGATTGAAGCCTGATTAAACTATGTGGCACAACCTTTATTTTAGCAATGTTTGCCAGATGCATGGTTAGATCTTCAACTTCCGGCAAATGCGGATAATATTGCGAAGGAGGTTTTAATATATACCCACCCCACATACCAACTATTGTAAATCGCTTTGTCCGATTTGGCTCTTTGGCAGATGCAAGGTGTAGGGATAATTTTGGTTGAACGCCGGTAACAGTTGTTTGACTTAGTATTATCTGCTTAGCTAATTCTTCCATTTCATCCTCCCCGTATGGCAAATCGGGAGGAATGGATGTTCCAAACATTTTTTTGCTGCATACAGCGTGAAAACCCACTTCATCTGTCGCCAAGGTTAAATAACAGAATAGACATCGATTTTTCATCCTTCATTTTCATTTAATGGATGAACACTTACCGCACCAATACAGTCTTTGCAGCAGGCCAATAATAATCCCATTCGGTCTCTTGGATTAAGTTTCCAGTTTTTTTCCGCAATATCTAACAACCAACCTTCTGGTATTAACCCATCAAAAAAAGGGAATAATACTTTACTGGTATAAACATTCCCTTGCAATGGAAGTGTAAGACTAATAGGTTCGGCATCTTTAGTATTTAAATAGTTTGCATCATATGCAAAATGATAACCGTTCTCATCTTGCGTAAGCCATCCGGCAACAGTATCATACATTTTAATTTCTGCTTTTCTCATTTTCTTACAAATTGCGTTTTTTCTCTACTGGTCCCATTTCGTAACCAAACAGTCCGAGTACCTGGTTTATCTTATCCAGTCTAAGGGTTTCCTTGCCTTGTTCCATATCCCGAACAAAACGTAGCCCAACTCCAGCCTTTTCGGCCAATTCCGGTTGTGTAAGCTTAGCAAAGCCTCTTTTTTCCTTTACAAAATTACTTATAGTCATTTTTATACCTTTTCGGGCTTAAATATAGTATATTTTATTATTATTATACCATATCGGGTATAATAATAATAAATAAATATCTTTTATACCCTATTGGGTATATTTTTACCGATTATATAATAACTATACCCCTTCGGGTACAATTTTGAAAACAAAAAAATTCTATCAGTGTAGGATCTTCGCTGAATCTGATTCCTTTAAAAGCAAAATTTACTTTTTCATACATCTTGATTAATCGATTTGTATCGTAACCATATTGTAGAACAGCTTTTTAAAAATATTGGAATTAATCGAAGTGATTTATTTAATATCACAACGGTAGAAAGTAAACGGAAATTATTCACTGAAATAAATCTTTGTTGGCAGAAGGCGCGGTGAACTTTTTTACCTTCTTTTACAACTTTTCAACAATTTTATTACTTCAAAAATTTACAGTCATCTTTAATGAGGGTGTCTTAAAAGTCAATTCAAGAATAAATACCGGTAAGGAGATAAGACGGTAAGTATTGAAATTCAACTACTATTTTCTTTCCGAATTTCCGTCTTACCGGCAATATTTAATTTTTGAGACATCTCCAGCTGTTTCTGGTAATTATGATACTGGTGGAACGTACTGGGCTCGAACCAGTGACCCCTACTCTGTCAAAGTAATGCTCTGAACCATCCCGATAGCTATCGGGAGAGCTAACGATTCGAACAACCATTTTTCATATTCAATGAAGCTACTGATACCTTTTTATTAAATTTTGAGCTAATTCTTTATACTTTTTTAGATTTTCGATAAAGTCCCTACTTTTCATTCTTTTAATATGCTTCTCTATTTGTCTGGCTTGTTCATATCCTAGCTCATTCAAAGAAAAATAAAGTGTCCAGTCATTTGCTTTGGTAGTATAAGCACCCTGCTTTTCTCCGGAAAAGTGCATTTCAATTCGTTCAGACAACTCTTTACAACTACCTGTGTAATATTTATTGAGGGATAGTGAATAAAGGATATAAACAGAAGCCATAAAATAGCAGTTTAGTAAGAACCCAATTTGTTTCCGGTGACCACTACTGAGTTTTAATATCGGATTGAACCATCACGCTGATTACCAGGAAAGCAAAAAATTGTGGAACGTACTGGGCTCGAACCAGTGACCCCTACTCTGTCAAAGTAATGCTCTGAACCAACTGAGCTAACGTTCCGGTTTAATATGCCTTTCTCCATTTCTGGCATGCTCGTAAAATTAAGAGTTTTCAACATTCCTTTCTTTCTCCGTGCAACTTTACTACTTTTAATTTGTCATTACTACATATGCAAAAATACCAGGCCACCATACATTTTGAAATGAGTGAAGAATTTATGGAATTAGTTCCACCTCATCGTACGTATATCAACTTCCTTATCAATAAAGGAACAATAGACCATTATGCGGTAAGCATGGAAACACAACGCTCCTGGATCACACTGAATGCTGAGGATAAAAAAGAAGTTGAAAAAATTCTAAAAAAATCGCCTCTATTTAAATTCTGGACCTATGAGATTGATGAGCTGTTTGTGTTAGATGGTCAGCATTACCGATTACCAGAAGTAAATCCCAATTAGAAGGCTCTCCCCATTCACTATTGACCATTCACTATTGACCATTCACGTTGACGCCCATTTTGGTTTTAGTTTCATCACTTTTTTATACACCGGGCAAGTTTCGGCATGTGCACCAGGTAAATAACCAGTACTCATTAAAAATTCATTGACAATTTCACCGCCGGTAAAACGGAAAGTGCCTTTGAAAAGCTTAACCCATTCCTCTTTTGTTTTAGGTCCAAAGGACTCCAGCCGGAGGTGATGATTATCTAACCAGTTTTTGAAAGAACCTGATTCTTGCTGAATGCTGATTATAGATTTTGCGTTATGCACAGCCGCTTCAATTTTCAACCGGTTGCGGATAATACCGGCATCCTGCATCAGCTTATCTTTTTTCTTTTCTGAATAACGGGCTACTTTTTCAATCTGAAAATCATCAAAAGCTTTGAAAAAATTTTCTTTTTTCTTTAAAATTGTTTCCCAACTAAGGCCTGCCTGGTTTATTTCCAATACTAATCTTGCAAATAACAGGTTGTCATCATTAATTGGGAAACCATATTCGTAATCGTGATAATCACGATGAATGGTCTCTTTTCCTTTATTCTGTACAAAATCACAATATGTTGCAGCCATACTGGTAATATGAGTTTAAAATTGATAAAATATATTTTGTCTGAAAAGCAGTTCACCCCTATCTTTGCCGACCCAAAACTAACTGCT
>JANMLJ010000352.1:0-4424 GCA_031372465.1 Chitinophagaceae bacterium
GAAAAAACTGACTGGACTGTTCGTATAAAAAGAATTCTTGAATTAGGTAATAGCAGGTCATTTGAATTGTTTGATCGCTTTGCACAATACCAGAATAGTGAAGGAAAATCTTTACAGCAATTACTGGATGAATTTGAATTATTGCGGGCAGAAAATATACATTGGCTTAAATCAGTAAATTTATCAGCAACCGATCTGGACAAAACAGGCATGCACACGGTTTTGGGAGAAGTAACTTTGCGGCACTTATTGGCCACCTGGGTGGTGCATGATCTTACACATATTGCGCAAATAACAAGGGTAATGGCCAAACAATACAAAGAGGAGATAGGTCCATGGGCTGAATTTTTTCGTATTTTGAATTTCTAAAATTTGTTATTATGCAATCCAAAGAAACTACCGTTGATGCATACATAGCCAAACTGCCGGATGACAGAAAAAAAGCTATGACCGAAATAAGAAAAGTAATTAAGAAAAATCTTCCTAAGGGCTTTAAGGAAGAAATGAGTTATGGAAATATTGGTTATGTGGTGCCACATAGCAAATACCCGCCAGGTTATCATTGTGATCCAAAACTTCCATTACCTTTTATGGGTGTGGCTTCTCAGAAGAACAGTATCAACTTTTATCACATGGGTATTTATGCCGACCCTGCATTGCTGAAGTGGTTTACCGATGCACATACAAAACTGTCAACCAAAAAACTGGACATGGGTAAAAGTTGTATCCGTTATAAAAATCCGGATGATATCCCCTACCAACTATTGGGAGAACTGGTATCAAAAATTACTGTAGATGACTGGATTGAAAAGTATGAATCAGTATTAAAAGAAAGCAGGAAGAAAAAATAAATTTAATTAAAATAATAAACTATGGGAAGCGAATCAGTTGACAAAGCGTATGCCACTCAGATTGCCAATATCGAAAAAAATTCCGGTAAAAAAGTAGCGGCATGGGCAACCATTTTAAGTAAATCCGGATTTAGTAAACACGGTGAACTGGTAAATTTCTTAAAAGAAAAACACGGGTTTACCCATGGTAATGCCAATATGCTGGTACATTATGCCAAACAAAGTCATGCAGGCGCTGCGGAAAATGAGACCGACTGGATTACCGAACAATACAAAGGCAAGGATGAATTAAAAAAATGGTATGATAAATTAATGGTTGAAATAAATAAATTCGGCAAAGATGTTGAATTGGCTCCGAAGAAAGCTTATGTAAGTCTGCGAAGAAAGAAACAGTTTGCTATCATACAACCATCTACTAAAGATAGGTTGGATGTGGGTTTGAATATTAAAGGAGTTGCCGCTTCGGGTAATGTAGAGGAGGGAAGTAAATGGAATGCGATGTGCACACACCGGATAAGGGTGGAAGATGTAAAAACAATTAATAAGGATTTAATTGGTTGGATAAAAAAAGCCTATGAACAGGCTGGATAAAAAAATCCGCCCTGTATAAAAACAGAACGGATTTTTTTTAAAAGTCACCATTAATTATTTCTTCCGGGTGAATCTTATATTCATTGTTTTAAATTCTTTACCATCAGGCATCATCGAAAACATTTCCATTTCCTGGGTATTTTCGTCTATTATTTTAAAAGTTTCCCGAATATCCATATCACCGGTAGTACCGGGATCTGTTGCTTTTCCTTTTAAATTCATAGTTTTAGTGGATTCATCCCATGGACCTTTTAACACCATTATGCCGCTTCCCATATTATCAATCCAGGTATTTATAAATTCTTTTTTATGAATATCATAGGCCGTAGTGCTCATTCCGTTAAAGGGCATTCCCATCATCATACCGGTATGCGTACTTTGCTGGTATAGCCCGTCCAAGACCATTTTGTTTACAGCAGTTGATGTAGTTTTTTCTTCGGGTGCACCGGGTTGCATCCACATAGTAATATCACTATTCCAGGTACCATCCCAGCTGGCCATCATTTTATGTACATCACCAGGCGTCATATACGCCTGCCAGTTTTTTGCCATGGTTGAAGAGTCCGGCATAGCCATGGCTTCTTTTGGTGTTTCTTTTAAATCCATTTTAGTGTCAGTTGTTGCAGACTTGCCTTCATCCGTCTTTTTTTTATCGTTGCAGGCAAAAAGCAGTATGGTAGCTGCACAGAGAGTTAAAGTTATTTGTTTCATACAATTAAGTTTTAGCTATAAAAGATAGGAATAATATATTATCCAGCCTATGAAACATTTGATAAAAGGAAAATGGCTAGGATAGTTGGTGGGTTTTTATTTGCATCACCGTGGCAATACTGGTAGCTCTTTCTTTGATTATAAACGCGTTATCTCCGGTATACAATTCATCAACAGATTCTTTAAAGTACAGTAGCCAGTTGTCAAAATGATGTTTTGTCAACGGCGATTTTTGATGTAAATCCATATGTGGTTGCATAGCATTCTTATGGTAGGTATCCGATTGAAACAAAATAGAATCCCAAAAATCCACCAGAACCGGTAAGTGATGGTCCAGATTAATTTTGGCAACATCAGTAAAAAGATAACTGATAGAACTATCGGCTAATAATTTTTCATAAAATTTTTTAACTAAGATCAACAGATCATTTCTGTTTTCTATATCTTTTTTCATGTTTTTATTTTAGATTTAATTAGCCACCCCGCTTTCTTCGGGGCAGGCTATGGAATTCCCCATATAAATTATCATCGCCTGTTAATATATCCCGATCCTTCGATGCCTCAGGACTATCGGGATGCTCGATAATTTTTATGGCTCATTTCATGGTGGATAGTATTATTCCCCGCTAATGGTATGATACAATCTTTCAGCATCAGCTTTTTCCAGCAACCGGGTGCCTGTATTCATAGTCGCAGCGCAACCACAGGCAACACCAAAGCGAATAGCTTCCCGCAATGTTCTGTTCTTTTGTAAAGAGTAAGTAATACCCGCCACCAAACTATCTCCCGCACCTACAGTACTTTTTTTATCTACTGGCGGAGCTTCCACAAAATATTGTTTATCGTGACTAACCAGCCAGGCACCCTCCGCACCCATCGACACTACTACTATCTCTGCAAAACCATCCCTGATCGCTTGTTGTGCTGCAGCGGGTATATCTTTTTTATCCAACCAATTAACATTCAGCATGGTCCGCAGCTCATTAATATTGGGTTTTATCAGGTAAGCATTTTTTCCTTTAAGGGCCTGAAGTGCTGCTCCACTTGTATCTACTATACATTTAGCTCCAACTGCTGTAGCATTCTTTACAATCAGTCCATAAAAATAATCAGGCAGCCCCGGAGGTAAACTACCACTGGCCACTACAAAGGATGGTGCAAAAGAACGAATCTGGTCCACTAATGTTTTGATAGTTTCTTCCAGCACTTCTCTACCGGGAAAGGTAAACCGATATTGGTTATTGGCGGATGTTTCCAGCACAATCCAGTTTTCCCTGGTTTCCACTTTTGTATCAACGGCATGAAACAATATTTCTTCTTCTTTTAATAAGGAGCACAACATATTTCCATTATGTCCGCCGGCAGGAAATAATGCAATGGAAGGGGTCTCTAGTTTTTTTAATGCTTTGCTGACATTAATTCCACCGCCACCAGGTTCATTCAGCACTTCTGTACACCGCAATTTACTTTCAGGTTTAAGTAGCCCGACAGTTGAACTTTTATCAATACATGGATTTAATGTAATGGTAAGTATCATAATAAATGAAGGTTACGTTAAACAGATGCATTTTTTATTTCTCCAATTACTGATTCAATTCTTTTTTGTAACGTATCATAATCGGTGTAGCCTTTTGCAATCAAATGGAATTTCTGCGCTGAAACCTGTAACAATACCTGTGGAAAGCTTTCAGCCTTTAGTTGCCTGCATAACGAATATTCATACAGGGCCTTGTCTTTATATTCTTCGCTTTTTAGTTTGCTATAAAAATCATCAGCATCAATACTATATTGCTTTAGCAGGTGGCGATATGCTTCATTATCTGTCAGATCTCTCCCTTCGTAATACAATGCATATTGAAGGTCGGCGGCAAAAGCAACTTGCTGCTGTGGGTATTGTTCTTTAAATATACATAAAGCTATAGCTGCTTTTTCAGAATGAGGATGCCAATCACTTTTGTCAGCGTTATGTATATGCCACAAATAGTCTTCCCCGAATTTTACACTGGTCATTTCTTCTACTCTTTTATAACCGTCATTGATATAGCTTGCCATAGCAGCAATCGGACGGGGGTTTTGGGAAGGTATCATGCCCCCACTCAGTACTTCAAAAGAAATAGTGTCTTCATATTCCTCAGCTATTTTTTTTATCACCGGACTAAATCCATAACACCAGCCACAATAAGCATCATAACAATAGTAAATTACAGGTTGCATAGTGTGTAAAGTTAGCAGATGTACTGAGTAATACTTTATGACTTTGGAAAAATAATA
>JANMLJ010000356.1:0-4337 GCA_031372465.1 Chitinophagaceae bacterium
GTACAATGTGAACTAAATATTAAAATCACAACAACGTAGTATTAAACAAATGTTTCCAGAATGTATTCAAAAAATTCAGACTACAAATAATAATTACATCATATACTGTTTACAATTTCTTAAACTATTCTGACCAATGAATTAACAGGTAATACGGTACTTTGTAAAACTCCGCTACACATTGAAAAAAAGAAATGTTGACGTAGCCGTCATTTCCGACCTGCATTTGGGAACCTATGGTTGCCATGCCAGAGAGATTGTTAATTACTTACGTAGCATCTCTCCGCAAATACTAATTCTTAATGGCGATATTATTGATGGCTGGCAATTCAGTAAAAGATATTTTCCTTCGATGCACCTGCAGGTGATCAAAGAAATAATGAACCTGCTCAGCTGTGGCACCAGGGTTATCTACATCACCGGCAATCATGATGAAATGCTCCGCCGGTACAGTGACCTGCAACTTCACAATTTTCAACTGACAGATAAAGTAGTAATGGAAATAAATGGAAAGATGGCCTGGATATTTCACGGTGATGTATTTGACAATACAACCAAAGGCCGTGCAAAAATTCTTGCTAAGCTCGGCGGGTATGGTTATGATTGGCTGATTCTCACTAACCGTTTTGTAAACTGGTGGTTGAAAAAACTGGGACGTCCTAAAATGAGTTTTAGTAAAAGAATAAAAAAAAGTGTAAAGAAAGCAGTTAGCTGGATTGCTGACTTTGAACAAACAGCAGCAGAACTGGCTATTGAAAAAAAATATGATTATGTTATCTGCGGCCATATACATCAACCACAAAAAAGAGTGATTGAAACAAAGAATGGAACTGTGACCTACCTGAACAGTGGTGATTGGATTGAAAACCTGACTTCCTTAGAGTATTGCAATAACGAATGGACAATTTATCAATATGATGAAACAAAGTTTGAGTCAGCAAATATTATCAGGATGGATAATAAAATTCCGGAGCTGACGGTGGTAACTGATGAAGTGAGTCTGTTTATTAATTCATTACGGTTATAATAAATCAATAGCATGAAATGAGCCATAAAAATTATCGAGCATCCCGTTAGTCCTGAGGCATCGAAGGAGCGGGATATACCAACAGGCGATGAGAATTTTTATGGCGAATTCCATAGCCTGCCCCGAAGAAAGCGGAGTGGCTAATTAAATCTAAAATAAACACATGAAATGAGCCATAAAAATTATCGAGCAATTTATACCAACCGGCGATGATAATTTTTAAGGCGAATTCCATGTGGCTAATTAAATCTAAAATAAACACATGAAAATACTTTATGCGGTACAGGCAACAGGTAACGGTCATATCAGCAGAGCCATGGAACTTTTACCCTACTTACAGCACTATGGCAAAGTGGATATTTTTTTAAGTGGCAATAACAGTAACCTGGCCATGGATGCCCCCGTAAAATATCGCAGTAAAGGATTAAGCCTTTATTATAATTGCAACGGTGGTATAGATTATTGGCAGATAACAAAAGCATTTCAGCTATCAAGACTAAAGAAAGAAATACGGGAGTTGCCTGTAGAAAAATATGATCTGGTGATAAATGATTTTGAATACATAACTGCAGCGGCTTGTGCCCAAAAGAAAATTCCATCGGTAAACTTTGGTCACCAGGCCAGTTTTCAATCGATCAATACACCAAGACCTGAAAAAAGAAGCATCGCCGGTGAATGGGTGCTGAAAAATTATGCCAGAGCAAGCCGATATATCGGTCTGCATTTTAAGAATTATGATAATTTTATTTTTACACCCATCATTAAAAAAGAAATCCTGGAAGCCGATCCAACAGATAAAAAATATATTACTGTTTATCTCCCCTCTTACTGCGAGCAACAACTGAAAGATTTACTAAAGCCGTTAAAAGATACAAGGTTCGAAGTTTTTTGCCGGGAAACAAAACAACCCTATAATTTTCGTAACATTCATTTTTTACCGATTGATAAAAGTCGGTTCAATAAAAGTCTTATTCATTGCACCGGTATCATTACCGGTGCCGGTTTTGAAACCCCAGCTGAAGCATTACACCTGGAAAAGAAACTTATGTGTATTCCTATCAAAGGCCAATACGAACAACAATGCAATGCAGCTGCATTGAAAGAAATGGGCGTTGTTTGCCTGCAAAAAATCAGTCATGATTTTGAGGATCAGTTTATAAAATGGATTGGATCAACACAACAAGTGCAGGTAAACTACAACAACAGTATTGATCAATGCCTTAGTAATCTTTTTGAGGAACAGGATAATCCTGTAAATAAGCAGGTACTTGCAACACCATCCGGTTTGCTCAGTTTTTTACTTTGATAATCTAAAGAAGAAATAAAAACCACCCCGTAGCCTCTGTCCTGCTGCGGGATGGTAACTGCTGTAAAATCTGCACCTGCTTTTAAATACTAACCCTGAGATGCGATTGTGGAATGGAGAATAAGAACTGGTGTAAAGTTGTCTTTTCTATATTATGGAGCTGTTATATCAAGGTTAAGTTAGCATTACCAAATAATAGATACTGCAAAATCCTTATTTACGGGTTAATTATCAGTCTAAAAAAATTTAATATTACCTTATTGTTAATTTTTTGTAGCTTTAGTTGTTCGCCAACCATGAAAACAAGGTGTTACATATTATCCCTGTTGCTTTTTATAAGCTTTTTGCCTGAAAATTCTAATGGCCAGGTCAATTATACCCCAATTTCTTTTGACTTTTATGGTGACCCGATTGAACTAAAGCTGGATAAATCATTCATTATCAACTACAACGAACCGTTGAATGAGCAATCATTACAATCTTTCCAATCGGCTATTGCTTTAGCTAACGCAGGGCCACTTGTACAGGAATTACTTGATTATAAAAAACAATATCAGCTAGACGACTGGCTGTATTATCAGCTAATCCGGAAAACAGCCCAGCAAATAAGCCCGAAAGCAGAAAATTATTACCGTTATACCTTGTATAAATGGTTTTTACTTACCAGATCCGGCTATAATGCCACATTAAAAACCAACGGGGAGAAATTGCTTTTTTATGTGCAAACGGATGAAAACATTTATAATATTCCCTACTATATGAAAGAGGGCAAACAATATGTTTGTCTCAATTACCATGACTATGGCTTCAACATAGATTTTGAAAAGGAGAAATTTACAGAAATAGCTGCTGGCGGAACTGATACACAAAAGGGCTTCTCCTATAAAATAACCCGGTTACCGGTTTTCAAACCCGGCGATTACCAGGAAAAAGATCTCCAGTTTAACTACAATGAAAATGATTACCACTTTAAAGTAAAACTGAACCCACAGATTAAAACCATTTTTGCCAATTACCCGGTGGTGGATTATGCATCCTATTTTAATATTCCACTCAGCAAAGAGACCTATAGTTCTTTAATTCCTCTGTTGAAAAAGAATATAAAGGGACTG
Source organism: Chitinophagaceae bacterium (assembly GCA_031372465.1). Lineage (GTDB taxonomy): Bacteria > Bacteroidota > Bacteroidia > Chitinophagales > Chitinophagaceae > JJ008. The sequence continues at coordinate 3,446 of JANMLJ010000356.1, forward strand.
AATACTAAAAATGGTGTTGACTACCTGATGCGTTTTACCCGGTATGCCTTTTTATTTGAAACGGATGCAGCAGTATTTGGGAAAGAGAAAAGATTTTCGCCAGAACAAACATTGCTATATGAGCAAAGCGATTGTGAAGACAGGGCTGCGTTATTTTTTTATTTAGTAAAAGAAATCTATAATCTGCCGGTAATAGTACTGGCCTATCCGGAGCATGTAACCATTGCTGTTAAATTTAATAAACCTATTGGAACTCCGATTATTTATAATGGTCTGAAATATTCCGTTTGCGAACCAACCCCGCAAAAAAGAGATCTCGCCCTTGGGAAATTATTGCCAGCCTTACGCAAAGAAACATACGAAGTTGTATATGCATACTCACCTGGCCGGTAATAGTATTTTATTCCTTCCGGCCCGGTAACACCGTTACATTCTTCTCCAAACTATCTAATAATCCCTTTGCTTTATCACTCATTTTAGTAAAATACTTTTCACCGGTTTTAATAAATGATAATGTCATGCAATCATGATTCCGGGAAAAGTAAAGGGTTTCTACAGCACCGGCTTTGCCATAGAAATATATTTTTCCCTGGGTAGTACAGGTATCTTTTGGGGTGATTACTTTATCATTCACCTCCTTAGTTACAACCGGTAATGGATTTTTTCCTTTTACTTTTATCATATTAAAAAAACGGGGATCTCCTGGGTTGTGATAGTACATTACTACAGCACTGTCGCTATCAGCTAATGCGGGCAACATTTTAATTTTTACGATCTTTTGTTTGCAACTACTGGCTACTAAACAAAAAAATAAAATTACAATACCACTTAGTTTCATCTTAGTATTTTTTACAAAATGAAGTAAAAAAAACGTCCTGAAAAAATCAGGACG
>JANMLJ010000368.1:0-10435 GCA_031372465.1 Chitinophagaceae bacterium
GAAAAGGAATTGACGAAGATGCACTCGCTGTCGTCACAATTAGCCGGCAGGTTGGCAGAAAACCGCCGTAAACAAATAAAGCCTTTCGAAGACAAAGTAAATAAACTGCTGCTGCAGGTAGGAATGCCTACTGCAAAATTAAAAGTTGATATTAAAGAATCGCCATTAACTTTTTCTGGTAGTGATTCGATCGAGTTTCTTTTTAATGCTAATTTACCTTCCGGAACCAGTGCAAAGGATGGTAAACAAACACCGTTTCAGCCTGTTCGGAAAGTAGCCAGTGGAGGTGAACTGAGTCGTCTGATGCTTTGTATCAAATCACTGGTAGCACAATCTATTGATTTGCCGACGCTGATATTTGATGAAATTGATACCGGGGTTTCCGGAGAAGCAGCAAGACAGGTAGGTGTCATTCTTAAAGAACTGGCTGTTAAGCGCCAGGTGATTTGTATTACTCATCAACCACAGATTGCCGGGAAAGCTGATTCACATTTCTTTGTTTATAAAGAAATAGTAAAAGATGCCGTGAAAACAAATATCCGCCGATTATCTATCGAAGAAAGAATAACCAATATTGCAAAAATGCTCAGTGGGGAAAAACCTACCGCTGCAGCTATAGAGAATGCCAGAGAGATGGTGATGAATTGAAATGCTTAGTAGCAAAAAGAAATTATTTCCTGCAATACAATTTTTTATCTTCCATATTCGGATATATAAATAATACCAAGGTGATAAATTAAACAGCCCAATACATTTCACGCAAAGAATACGCAAAGAAAGGGCTGCGCAAAGAATACATAAGACTATTTATTATTTCACTTTGATATAACAGCAACTTAAGATTTATTAAAAAGTGGCCTATTTAAAAATCACAGTGGTATAAAAGTATTTCTCCCACCGTTGCACTACTTCGTACAATTTCTTTTCCATAAGTATTACTGCAAATCAAAGCTGATACAACTGCTTCGGAAATACACGGCAAACGGATTTCCCGCACAGTTGTTGTGATATTAACAACAACAACTATAAAAATCTGTAAACCCTAAAACCCGAACAAATGAAATCGATTAAACCAATTATCCTTTTATCACTACTCTCGATTCAATTATCCCTTTGTACCCAGGCACAGTGGTATCAAAATCAGGATGGTAACAACCCGCCACCTTATGGAACGGTGGCCACAACCGTGCTTCCCTTTACTTCCACCACTTTTATTGCTTGTTATTTATGGAGTAGCAATAATGAACAGAATACCTGGAAGATATCTAAAAGCAATATGAATGGCACAGAACAAAAAACATTTTTTTCTACCGCTACTTCATCTTCGCTGGAATGTAAAACAGGGCGCAACAATACTATCTATGTTTTCGAACGGAGTTTTACCCCGGATTATTCGCCCCGCTTTATCGTTTATAAGCTTGATGCCAACCTGCAAATTACCCGGCTGAAACAAATTGATTTCCCCAATGGTTTCATGATTAATAATATCAATGCATTTGAACTTGACAATAACGGTAATGTTTATTTTGCCGGTGATGGATTATATCCAAATTCTGCTGGTGGCAATAGCCCCGCTTCTTTTGTAGTAAAAACCAATCATAACCTGGAGTATCAATGGAGTAAAATGGATTCTTCTGAAACCTCCTACTCCCGTCTGCATATTGACCGATGGGGTCGTGTGCTGGTCATCGAGGATTATTATACTTTTTTCCCCCAGGTGCGTATCAAACGATTTTCTATTAACGGCCAATCATTAAGTACGTTTATTGTAAATACCGATATAGGCAGGTATAGTTTGAGTACCACGCTGGATAATGATGATAATATCCTTATGTATGGAGGAAAAACTGTTGGCGAATCGTCACAAGCTATGTACCTGAAAAGAATTTCCCGGATTAGCGGTAATTCCGTTTACAGTAAAACACATTTTACTGCCCCTGCATCACAGCTTAATGATATAAAAGTGGATGATAATGGTGATATCTACACACTGGTGACACAACAATTCGGACCTGATGATAAACTTTGCAGGATTAGCCGCATCAATCATTCCAGTGGTACTATTTCCTGGAATCATGTCATGCGTTTTTCTACCGACAGTTGTAACCTGGTCAAATTAGTAATAAACGGGAATCAACGGTTTTATGCAGTGGGAGAAAAAAGGAGTGGCGCCTACTTTTCTAAAGGGTTTGCAATGCGGATAAAAAAGAATGGGCAACCTGATGGTAACTATTACTCACCGGATAGTGTGGCTTTTCAGCGTTCGCATTGGCTGGCAGATGGCATAACGGACTTAAATAACCGATTAATTGCTATCGGCAGTACAGCTGATTTCGATACTGTTGCAGGTACCAACAACTATTTCCGTTCTTTTGCGATGCGGATGAGTGCAACAACTAATTGTAATAACAGAAGAGGAGGGGAAGAAGCTATCGGGGAAGAAGAAAACTTTACAGATGTAGCACAAACTGAAAAAGTGGAACTGACAACCCAATTGACTGTCTATCCAAATCCGGTACAAAGCCAACTGAATATATTCAACATCCCGCCGGAGGAGTACGACCGGATTGGGATTTATAACATGCAGGGTGCTTTGTTGCAACAACATGCTATCTATACATCAAAGGCCAGCATTGATATCAGTAATTTATCAGACGGTGTGTATTTGCTGGTGCTCCGGTCATCAACTGCTTTAAAAGAAAAGAGTATCAAGTTTATCGTAAGAAAATAATAAATAAGTATTGCTGAAAATGGAAAGATAGATCCTGTTAATCTGGTTGTCAGTATATTTTCGGTTAACTGACAATCAAATTAATTGTTGTCAAAACTAACAACGGGGATTCTGCTTCTTAATTCTTTCCCTGACCGGAAAAATTAAACTTGACACTTAAAAAGCCAAGTACATTACCATTTTGTGGATCATATGTAAACCGCAGCGGTATCCAGATATCATTAATAATCTTTATTCTAAAAATGCCATTAAACGTAAAACTATCTTTTTTTTCATGGGGATATAGCTGGCTGAAAATATGTGTGTATTCGCTGCTAAATTTCATTTCTAAAAATGAATGAGCTGCGTCGCTATTGCGGAGTACCAGGTTTATTCCCGGTTCAATCCTGAATACAGACCGTTTTAGGTCCCGGCCGGTAAAAGATATATCATCAAAGAAGTTTACCGTAGCGGGAATATTCAGTTCCCAGTTTGCACCTGGTTTTGACTTGCCAAAACCTTTCAGGTATTCTGCTTTCAAGGTGATATTGGAAAATAAGAATTCGTCTTTAGCGGTAGTATCAGTGATACTTAACAATAAAAGAGGTTTACTTTGAAATGATTTTTTTACTTCATTATATCCATCTCTGCAACTTTTAGCAATATTTGCAGTACTATTATTCTTAATCAGTTTTACAATACGGGTAAGATTACTATCAGTAAGAATTTTCAATACCCGCTGCTTTATATCATCGTCTAATTTATCATAGGTGTATAATTCATCATTGAGTAGTTTATTCCCCTGCTCTCTGAATCTTTTTTTAAGATCAGCATCTTCTATGCCAGACAATGCCTGTGATATTCCATTCTGTAATTTGTTGAATTCTGCATTTTTATCAATAGCCAGACGGATAAATTCGTTATAAACGGTAAAGTCCCTTTTATTAATCAGGGCATAACTTATGCCGGATGCAAAGCCATTAAAACGGAAACTGGTGTCGAGTTTCAGTGAAAAGTTGAAGTTGAGATTTCTCAACACCCTGTTTTTTTTATAATTATAATCTATCTCCAGGTCCGGGTTTGCTTTCATCATTACAGCATAGGGGTTCGAACTGAATTTCAATTCTTTATTCTTGCCGGTCAGTTTGTCAAATGCCAATTGAAAAAAACTGGTAAGTACATCTTTATAATTTCCACTAGCCAGTGAATCGGCAGTTATTACAGCAGCAATTTTTTTGTTTTGTGCGTGGCTACTTATTGATAGCATTGAAAATATAAAAATGGGAATTGTATAGATTAGTATTCTTTTCATTTCCGTATCAGTTTATTCCCAGACTGTCAAAAATTGGTCCCTCTTTATATTTGCGGGGTGTTGATGGTGATGAGGCAGGTGTGGTACTTCTATTAGTACTTAGCTGGGCTTTGCCGGAGCAAACGCCTGTTATTGAAAGTTCGTCACAAGGTTTGGTATCTGTAAAAATTTTATTGCCGGAAGAATCCCAGGTCTGGATATCTACCAGGTTTGTTTTCCGAAAAAGCTTAGCCGTTAACTCACCAGCACCCAGTCTGAATTCAACAGAAACAAGCATGCTTTTTACATCTTTAGTCAAAGCAATGCGACGACTTTTTTTCTTTTTTGTAACTGTTTTTTTTTGTGTTGCTTTCTTATTGTTAGCCATTTTTATTTAGTTGATATGCCATTAAAATAAATTGCCAGCTATCGCAGATAAAAATAATCTAATCCTGTGTAAATGGTACTCTTGTACTCAACAAAACAAACCCTTATTTTCATAGAGGCAGGCAGCAAAATAGTATTGAATATGGGGAGTAGGCTCTACCGTGCAGCAGATAATTCAAAAAGTCAACCCTTTTGAGCCATGAATAAAAAAACCCGGCAAATTGCCGGGCTACATAGGGTGAGGATGTCTCAAAAATTTAATATTGCCGGCAAGACGGGAAGTCGGGAAGAAAATAGTAGTTGAATTTCAATACTTCCCGTCATATCGCCTTACCGGCATTTATTCTTGAATTGATTTTTTGGGACAGCCTCACCATTTTTTATAGTCTTATTTTAAGCACATAATTCCACCTTAAAAGTTAAACTGAAATAGCTATAATAATTTCCTGCTTCATTTTTTGTATCTGCTTTCCACTCATGTCCAAATGTAAAAGGTTGGTCCGAATTTGTGGCTGCTTCGCCTAGTCCAATCATGGCATTCTCTGAACGTAAACGGAAGCCATAAGTAGCATCTTTTTTTAAGGAAACTGGTGGAAGACCAAAACTAATCCAACGGGCATCGTCTCCTTTTTGTAAATGCATGGTGGCATCACCGATGGCAGTTCCCCAGGTATTTGCAGAAGAATCAAATTCATGTAAGGTTAGTCCTAAATCTCCTGCCTGATGGACAGAGGAAGAATAAACCTGGATATTGTTTACCAGTCCGTCTGTCGGGCACTTGAAAGTTTGACCGGCAAAATGGTCGTTGGTATCAGTTTTTAAATGCCCGATCCAGAGTGTAGTATTGTTTTTTGTTTGGCTGATAACCGGGTGGCTGTTGTGCTTTGTAGTTTGCATAGTGGTTTTATTTAGAAGTTATTTGAAATTCCTTTTGCGGGTAGCATTTTTAGGAATTGGACTAACACTAATAACTGTTAGCATGCCGGCTTTATTGTAATTCAGTTGTTAAAAATTTAGCCTGGGGCAATATTTTTTCAAACTACGTTGATTTTCCGGGGATTTTACGCATACTTTTTGGTAAATTGATAAAGATTTTAAGTGCCGGTTCCAAATGTGGATAACCCCGGATTTGTAGTGAGAAATTAGTGCAGAAAGAAAAATTTTTTTCAAAACTTTTTTGCACCGTAATTCGCTTTGCTGATTGAAGGAAACATCCCACTTAAAGAGAATAGAATTATCGATATCTTATGGCATATGGGGAAATGCGCCTAAAGTCACCTGCCATTTGGCAGCTAAATCACTCATATCACACTCTATAGCAGTAATTGAAAAATGGACCTTACTAACCTGAATAAAGAACGCAAGCAAAGAAGAAAAACTTCACTGGATCTTGGTACAATGGTATATGGTAAAGTACCACCTCAGGCCAAAGACCTGGAAGAAGCTGTACTTGGCGCCATCATGCTGGAGAAAGCAGCTTTTGATGCAGTAGTAGAAATCTTAAAGCCGGAGTGTTTTTATGTAGAAGCACATCAACGTATCTACATGGCTATGCAAAGTCTCGCCAATAAAAGTCAGCCAATAGATATCCTGACTGTAGTGGAAGAGCTACGGTTCAAAGAAGAACTGGAAATGATCGGTGGACCCTACTATGTAACCAAATTAACCAATACCGTTGTTTCCTCTGCTAATATTGAAGCGCATTCAAGAATCATTCTTCAAAAATTTATTCAACGCGAATTAATCAGAATCAGTGGTGAGATAATCGGAGATGCATATGAAGATTCAACAGATGTATTCGATTTATTGGATGATGCGGAAAGTAAATTGTTTGAAATAACCAATAATCACCTTCGTAAAAATTTTGATACAATAGATTCTGTGTTGGTTAAAACCATTCAACGGATAGAAGACCTTCGTCATAAGAACGAAGATCTAAGCGGTGTACCAAGCGGATTTGCAGCGCTTGACCGTGTTACATATGGATGGCAGAATACTGACCTGATTATCTTAGCAGCCCGGCCTGCAGTAGGTAAAACTGCCTTTGCACTGAACCTTGCAAGAAATGCAGTAATGCATCCTTCTAAATCAACACCGGTAGCATTATTTTCTCTGGAGATGAGCGCCGGTCAGTTGGTACAACGTATACTTTCTGCTGAAAGTGAAATTTGGCTGGAGAAAATTGCCAGAGGAAAGCTGGAAGAGCATGAGATGAAACAATTGTATGCCAGGGGTATTCAGCGTTTGGCCCAGGCACCTTTATTTATTGATGATACACCTGCCTTGAACATTTTTGAACTAAGAGCCAAGTGCCGCCGGTTAAAAAATAAACATAATATCGGACTTATTATCATTGATTACCTGCAGCTGATGAGTGGAACCGGTGAAAACCGGAATGGTAACCGGGAACAGGAAATCAGTAATATTTCCCGCAACCTCAAAGCATTGGCCAAAGAATTGAATGTACCCATCATTGCCTTATCACAGTTAAGTCGTGCTGTGGAAACCCGCGGTGCAAAAGATGGTTCAAAAACACCTCAACTGAGTGACCTTCGTGAATCCGGAGCTATAGAACAGGATGCGGATATGGTTATATTTTTATCCCGACCGGAGTATTATGATATTACTACCAATGCGGAAGGAGAGAATATTAAGGGCCTGACTGAAATAAAAATCGCCAAGCACCGGAATGGTACATTGGAAACAATCAAATTAAAAGCATTATTACATATTCAGAAATTTACAGGTTGGGATGATGATCCTTATAATGGAATTGGATTGCCCGGGGGCAACTGGAAACCAGTGGCGGATGCAGATGGTGATAGCGCAAGAGTTTTTGTGCAAACCGGTAGCAAGATGAATGATTTGCCGCAAGATGAAGAAGAAGACAATCCGTTTTAAATAATTAAATAAAAACTTTAAAGTACAATGGAAGTCCTGTTTATACCGGGACTTTTTTTATTTTTACGAGAATAGTATGAAAAAAATTTTTCTTTTACTAATCATTAGTTACATAGCGGTATCTACCTACGCACAATGCGATGCTACAAAGCGACCAATAGTTTTTGTACATGGTTTTTTGGCTAGTGGTGATTCTTATGCCCGGCAGATTCAGCGTTTTATGGAGGCAGGTTATTGTAATGATCGCTTATATGTATTCGACTGGAATTCTGTTTCAGGTAATCCAAAGAAAACAGATAGTTTATTAAATGCTTTTATAAACAATGTATTGAGTCGTACAAATGCTGCACAGGTCGACCTGGTTGGTCATTCTGCCGGGGGTGGATTAGGAAGAGCTTATTTAATGGATTCTCTTCATTCGGAAAAAGTTGCTCATTATGTTCACCTGGGTAGCCGCAAATGGACAAAAGACTTTAGTTGGTTTTCCAATAAACGATGCCTGAATATTTTTTCAGCCGGAGATAAAGTAATGGGTAGTGGAGCTGGAATGGTGGAAGGTGCAGTAAATCTGGACCTGATAGATAAAGATCATTATGAAGTAGCAACTTGTTTGGAATCCTTTGAGGTGATGTATAAATTTCTGAATGAAGGAAGCAATCCGGTTGGTAAGAAAGTAATGAATAAGCAAGCCCTGCTAATAAGTGGAAGAGCTGTGTTGCTGGGTGATAATGAACCGGTCACAAACGGGCTGATAAATATATACAGGCTCAATCCTAAAAATGGTGCAAGGATTTCCAAAAAGCCGGATGCTGTCTTTACGGTAAATGAGAAGGGATATTGGTTCGGTTTTCGTGCTGCTGCAAAAACGAATTATGAATTTGAATTGATACCGGGTGAAAAAAAACAAAGAGTTATATCCTATTTTTTTGAACCATTTACTGCAGCTAACCCGCATGTCTATCTCCGGGGATTTCCACAGGGAAATATGATTGGAATGATGCTGGGAGGATTGCCACGGAAAGAAGATCAGTCGGTATTGGTAGTTTTCTCGGCTAATAAAGCTATGATTGCGGGTCGGGATAGTGTAACAGTAAATGGAACACCGGTTTCGTCTTCGGCATTGACTCCTGCCAGTAAAACCATTATCTCCAGTTTTATCTTTGATGATGGGGATAGTGTTACAAGCGGAAATGCAATAAAACAATTCAGCGCTGCTCCTTTTATGGGTGGGGTAGATATTTATTTACCGGTCAGTAAAAAAGCAGCGAATAAAATTTTTTACAATGGAAGGGAACTGGTTTTACCGGCAAGTTCCTCAAAAGAAAGAATTATGCTGGCCGTATTTAATTAAATGATGAATCTGCCTTATTTCTATATCAACCAATACGATGCCGCACAAAAAGAAATGGTGCTGGAGGAAGTTACCTCCAAACATGTGGTACAGGTGCTACGGATGAAAGCAGGTGAACTACTTAATCTTACAGATGGCAAAGGAAATTTATTGACCTGTTCAATATTGGATGATAATAAAAAGCATTGCAGGGTTGTAATAAAAGAGAAAAGCTACCAGGAAAAGAATTCAAGAAGCGTATCCATAGCGATTTCCCTTTTGAAAAATACAAACCGGTTTGAATGGTTTTTGGAAAAAGCTACCGAAATAGGAGTCAGCGAGATCATTCCTTTGATCTGTGAAAGAACAGAAAAAGAAAAATTCCGTTTTGACAGGATGCAGGGAATTGTAATCAGTGCTATGTTACAAAGTCAGCAATGCTGGTTACCGGATATGCATGAACCGGTACAATTTGCAAATATGGAGAGGTGGGTCCCGAAAAATATCGTTAGTGAAAATGGTACTAAATATATTGCTCATTGCATGGATGGAAATAAAAGCTTGCTTTCTCATTCTCACATTTCCACATCTTCACATTTGCTGATTTGTATTGGCCCGGAAGGTGATTTTACAAAAGAAGAAATTGAAAAAGCCCTTCAGCATAATTTTATACCGGTAAGCCTGGGGGAGACCAGGTTAAGAACAGAGACGGCAGGTATGGTAGCGGCTGTATTATTTTGCCAGGTCTGATTCGTTCTTTTCTTCTTTTATTATCATTGGTTCGTTCAAACTGACCACACGGGCTCTTTTCTTTCTGGCACGGCTCATCATGGTCATATTGAGCATTTCAACCATAAAAGAAAAAGCCATTCCGAAGTAAATATAATTTTTCAGATGCAACTGGTGAGCCGCTTCGCTGTCCCATCCTTCAATGATCAGACTTAAACCGATCATAACCAGAAAAGAAAGTGCCAGCATTTTCAAGGTAGGGTGTTTATGAATGAATGCGGAAATTTTAGGGCTGAATAGAAACATGATGGACATGGCAATGACCACTGCTGCAATCATTATCTCCACATGTTTTGCAGTACCTCCGGCAGTAATGATACTGTCAAAAGAAAAAACAGCATCGATCAGCATGATCTGACCAATTGCATTGCCCAATGAAATGCCTTTATTATTTTTATTGATTTCATTGGGGTCATCACCCTCCAGTTTTTCATGAATTTCTTTTACTGATTTATAAATAAGAAATAATCCTCCCAGTATCATAACAAGACTGGCAAGGTCAAATCCTTTTCCGAATAAGGTTATAACCGATTTGCCTTTTTGGGTGAGTAGCCATCCTAATCCCATTAACAATAAACTTCGGGATATAATACCAGTGATCATCCAGAAGCGACGGGCTTTTTGCTGGTCTTTTTCTTTTTTTAACCGGTTAAGGATAATGCTGACAAATATCACATTGTCGATGCCGAGCACCACTTCCAGTACTACCAAAATAAAAAAGCTGATAATACTTTCTGAAGTAAATAAATATTCCATGGCTGATTATAAGGATTTACAAATATGTTTTACAATACCGGGTCCTTCATAGATAAATCCGGTCCATACCTGTACCAGTGAGGCACCGGCTGTTATTTTTTCTTTGGCATCTTCACCAGTGAAAATTCCACCGGATGCGATAACGGGTAATTGACCTTTTGTTCTTTCGCAAATATACTTCACTACTTCAGTGCTCCGTTGTTTTAATGGAAGGCCGCTTAGTCCGCCAGCTCCAATATTATTGAGTCGGGAGTCAGGAGTCGTGAGTCTG
>JANMLJ010000602.1:0-1560 GCA_031372465.1 Chitinophagaceae bacterium
ATAATTGCCAAATATGTTGTAAACGTTTCCCAACCTGTTTAAACTCATGGCTTCTCCCTTTTCAAAACCGATGTTGCGGGAAAGGGTCAATGCTTCCATGGCCAGGGACATAGCCGTATCAGGTCTGGATTCATTTAAAACGTAGCTTAATTCTGCTAATAATAAAGCCCGACCTGTGTCTGTTTTTTCTCTTTGCAAGGCCTGGGTAAGGCTATCTACTTCATTCGATTGTGCATAAGCATGATAAATTTGAAGTACAGCGAAACAAAAAACAAAAAGTTTTTTCATAAAATCAGTTTTGGTTTTTCGTTTCCAATTTTGCAATTGTTTTCCTTGCCGCCTCCAGTCTTATTTTTTTATTTTTCTCGATCATTATTTTGGTAATCCATTTCTCCAGTTTATGATGCAGCGGTATCAGCAGGGCACCAATAGCAATCAATATAATCAGCATCAACACCGGCGAATTATTGGTGGCATGGGCCAGGTAGGGGTGAATAAACAGGTTGATGAATTCGAACACTGCCAGCAAGCCAAGAATAGCAAAGAATTCTATGAATTTTTGTTTTACAATGATGCTGCGGCTGAGCACAAGGAATAGAATGATGAATGTAATAAGAGCAACAGCAATGGCGGCGTATTGTAGATTGTGGTTTCTTTCTTCTTTCGCTATTTTCTTTTCTGCTGCCAATTCCTTTTGCCTGAGTTCCTCCTCGAATCCAAGGCTTTGCATTTTTTGAGCTTCCTCGATGATGGTTAAACTATCTTTCGCTGAAATATAAATATGCAAATATTTAAGAGCACTGTCCGGTTGGTTTTGCTTGCTATATATATCATATAGTGAATAAGCAGGTGTAATAACCCAACTGATAGCCTCTGAAATTGAAATGTCATATGCTTTTTTGGAATAAAAGAAATTAGAATCAACAACCCCTGTGTTTTTATAAAATTTGGCAAGCCGTATAAAAGCTCTTTGCAGCAAACGATTTGATTGTTTAGCTTTTGCATCATCCAGTCCTAGTCTATAATAGGTAAGGGCAAGCTCAGGATTTTTCAGGCCTTCGTATATCTGGCCTAAATTGAGAAGAATATAGGGCATTACAATATCATATTTTGCCCGGAGGGCTACTTGGTACCCTCTGGTAGCGAAAATAAGCGCTGAATCATATTGTGCTGTTCGCATATACGCCGCAGCTAAATTGTTAAAGCCGTAATGCCTTGCATCCCCTGCGGATTCCCATAAAGCAATAGTTTTTTTTAAATCGGCAATCGCTGGGGGGCCTTTTTTAAAATTACTCATCAGTAGATACACAGCCGCAAGTACCCTAGGCTTATTATCATGCTCGGCAAGTTTCAAACCTTTCAAAACATATTCATATCCTTTGGCTTTATTGTCAAAACGTAAAAAAGCATACCCAATCTCAGCATACCCAAAAGCCTCTATACTTTTTATTTTCCTGTTCTGTCCAATTTGCAAAACTTCCCGTGCATAAAACATATTGGAATCAGCTGAATAGGATTCATATAAATCGAATAGATCCGTCATAGCATCAATCCTTACAC
>JANMLJ010000624.1:0-2047 GCA_031372465.1 Chitinophagaceae bacterium
GTAATTCCGTGGATATCAGTTACATTTTGGGGAATCGGCATTCCTGGATTGATGAGTTTCCTTTTTACACTCCTGCTTCCATCAGTTAATATTTTAACAATAGCAATTTCAACAATCCGGTCAGTTCCTAAATTGACTCCGGTTGTCTCCAAATCAATAAATGCCAGGGGTTTCTTCAGTTGCAACATCAGGTTAGTAGATTTTCTTAGTATTAGTATATATTTATTTCGTAAAGATAACGGTTTGAACTACTTAGCAAAATCAAATAAAAGCCGCAAAAATACCACTATATCGCTATTATATAAAGATAACCAATTGTTTAGCTAAATTTCTATGGCGTATAAAAAAGAAGTTGAATCCGGTTGCAAATTGCAACATTTATTATTAATTTTATAGTCACAAAATAATCAGTCTTAAATATCGTTTAATAATAAAATCCACCTACTATGAAATCAAAATCTTTACTTGCAATTCTTCTTCTGGCCATAATAGTTATAGCAACTTCCTGTGCTTCTCAAAAGTATGGTTGTCCTTCAAACCCTCAATACAGTAGCTCCCGCCAGAGATATTAATTGATATAATTTTAGTTTTTTTCAACAGGTAATTATTGTCGCGTTTTTTTCCTGAAGAATCGTCTGCGCCTTATAGCCAACGCATCTTTATTGGGGGAAAGGTAAATGGCATGTAAATCTACTTCAAGCTGCTTTCCTTTCATCTGAAAAGAACCCAATGATTCTGTCACCAGATAGTTTGGCATTTCTACTCTATCCAAAATATAATTTGAAATGATAAACTCAGCATTGAAATCGTGACATTTACTCAACATTCTGGCAGTTGTATTCAACACATCACCATGATAAGCAATTTCAGATTTATACTTTCCTACTTCTGACACTACGATACTACCACCATGAAGGGCTGCTTTAAATGCAGGGATCCTGCCATAACTTTTTAAATATTGGTTCTCATAACGTCGAATTTGTTTCTGAATGGCAAAAAAACACCGGGTACAAACGGCAAATTTTATTCCTTTCTTTACCGGCCATGTTACTACTATTTCATCCCCTACATATTGGTAGACTCTTCCGAAATACCTCGCTATTGGTTCGCTGATATCATAAAAAAAATCCTGCAGAAAATGGCTATATTCCATCTCTCCCATTTCTTCTGCAATATCAGTAGAATTATTCAGATCGATAAATAGAAATAAACGCTCCTCTTGTTTTACCTGGTGATATTTACCAAGAACGAGGTTGTAAATAGCATCTTTTCCTAACTTACGATGCAACTCATCCAAAAAATTGGAGAATAAAGATATCATTAGAGCCATCCCCAAAAATTCAATCACTTTTTTTGTTGCAAAAAAATCATGCAGGTTATGCGGAAAAATGGTCTCATAGGTATTTATTTTCAACCAATTTACTATTACCATAATTAGAAAGAACAACACCATAAACCAGGATACTACCCTGATAGTACGATAAACAAGATAAAACCAAAACTTAGTTCTTCTATGCCTTCGTCGAAACTCCTGTGATTGTGTTTCAAAAAAAGCAATAGCAAAGCCTATCGGTATACTTACAATTAATGAAGTTGATAGTGCAATCCAGTTAATACCATGCCGGGTAAATGCATAAAAAGCAAACAGCAATACGGATAAATAAATAATATATACATTTCCCCGGGAAATAATTTTCCAGGGTTGAGAATATTGTTAGGATCAAATAATCGCTTGATGTTTATCATTAAATCAAAATCGGAGCACTGATTTGCAGTCGAAAGATGCATATGTAATAAACCAGTACAAAAATGGCATTTTTGAACATTCCCGTTTTTTCCTGAATTACATTCAAGCGATATAAAAATCACCTGTCAACACTACTAGACATGATGCTACAGATTGCTTCACCATCTCCTAATGAATATATTGCAGTTTTCATCATTCGTTTTAATTAGTCACTTTTCAGTAGTAACATGGAAGATAATTGCTAAGTTTTACTTCCCTTATCCTAGATGAATAACTAACTGAGTTCTTCCTCTACAGGCA
>JANMLJ010000709.1:0-3478 GCA_031372465.1 Chitinophagaceae bacterium
ATTGCAACAGAAATCAGGGGAGTATTTTTTTGCATTCTTTAAAATACAAAGAATAGTTGAATCAGGTAGTTTTTTGTATTAAACCCCTCCCATTATTAAAAAGGGGGTATAAAATAGCTTAAAAATCCTATTATTCTAACGTGAAAAAAGGAAATTCAGGCAAATAGCATACTATTATTTTTCGCAATATGATTCCGGTACATTTTTTTTTGTCCTTCGTTCCGATACCTATTGTGGTCAGGGCCGTTTAGATAAAATTGCTAATAATTCGTCCAGGTTTTTCATGGACATAGCAAATCCTTCCTTGAAGCCCATTTCAATCATCTTCTCTAAGCGGGCAAGGGATTCATTGTAGATAATAATGCTGACTGTTGTCTTTCCGTTTTGTTCAATGAAATTATACTCCCATTCAGAACCCGGCAATTCAGGATTCTCCTCTTTGTCTGCAAAAGCATTATGCATTTTAAAATTGCTTTTGGGGGTAATGGAAGTATATTCCTGAATTGACCAACGCTCTTGTCCTTCGGGGCTTACCATAGCATAAAATCTTTTCCCACCAACTACAAAATTCATATATTTTGTTTTGGATAGCCAGGGTTTAGGTGCGACCCATTGGTCCAGTATTTCTGGTTTAGTAAAAGCATCCCAAACCAGCGAAAGCGCAGCATCAAATTCCCTGGTAATGAATACTGTTTTGTTTGCTTTGTCAAGGATGAAATCAAATAGCCCCCGGGGCCCTGTGGGTAAATTATTCATTTTTTTCGTTTTATCCGCCGAAGCTTTAGCGTAGGCGGGATTTTTTCATGGTTAATAATACTTTGTCGAGTTGATTGAATTGAATTTCCCAATTTTTCCGGAATTGGGCTAACCAATTGTCAAACTCTTTCATTTTTTTTGGATTAAAGTGATAATAAATTTCTCTGCCCGCATGTTTCGGTTTAATCAATTCGCATTCCTGTAATACTTTGATATGTTTTGAAACTGCCTGCCGGCTCATGTCAAACCTTTCTGCCATTATAGTTGGTGTTAATGCCTGGATAGCAAGTAAGGTTAAAATAGCTCTTCGTGTTGGGTCAGCGATGGCCTGGAATATATCTTGTTTCATGATTCAGTAGTTAATTACGCAACTCTCAGGTTGCAAATATATATGCAACTTTTGAATTGCACATATTTATTTACTATTAATTTTTGGGGAAAATGTAGTTGTAGCCGGAAGTAAAGTGGATACTGGTAGAAATTATTTATCCCGCAGGACTGAAATCCAGCGGCGTGAAGCAGTTCATTAACCACCTATGATAGAAGGAAAGACTGTTAGTTGTCGGTCAACAAACAATAACCAAAAGCCCCCATTAACATGTTTTAATGCGGGGCTTTTTTGTGGGGGCTTTCGGCTATTGTTCTAAATTTGTACGAAGCCTTTTTTATTTTGGTTCTAATTCTTTTAATCTATTTTTAGCCTCATCACTTATAGGATTAAGTTGTATTGCTTTTTTGTAAAATTTTATGGCATCCACTTTCCTATTTAAAGCCAAATAAATATTGGCTAATGATAGTGCAATTAGATCTCTTTCAGGAAATTCTATAACATTATTCTCTGCAATGATTCTTGCATCTTCAAATCGCTTTAAATTTAATAGTTTTTCACCCAGATAATACATTTGTACCCAATCTACATAATAGTGAGCTGTATCCATTTTCATTTCATTATAGGCAGACACCGCTTTTCCTGCATTAACTGATACAATAATATTTTCCATTTCCTTATGCACCGGTTTTTTTAATACTACAGGTATATTATGTAGTACTTTCAATAAGCTTCTGATTATTCCTGAATAATCAGTTGTGGCACTATTACATAAAATTACCGCCATACTATTTGTTGCTGGAATTCTAATCATAAAGGCATTAAACCCTTCTGTAGTTCCTAAATGATAATTTGCTGTTATGCTATCCGTTGGTGTATATCTATAATTTTGATTAAACCAACCATAACCATATCTTGCAGGCCTCTCTCCTGGGGTAAACATTTCCTTAGTTAATTCTTTATTCAATAATGTGTTATTTGTAATAGCTAAATGAAATTTAAAGAGATCTTCAACAGTTGTATAAATATCTCCTGTGCCCATTGTATTGGATTGGTCTCTAAAATCTGCACTTAAAAAATTGCCAAAACCATAATCATAACCTGATGCTCTTTTAGAAACTATTTGTGTATGTAAATAGGAACCTGAATTTGACATATTTATTTTAGAAAAAATTTCATCTTCCATTGCCTGCTCATAAGATTTTTGTGTTACTTTTTCAATAATGTAACCCAGTGTAAAATAGCCCCAACTGCTGTACATATATCGAGTTCCCGGATCAAATGCAAGTGCAGAATCGCAATAAATTTTTATATACTGTTCTCTTGTAAAACTTTGTCGGCTAATTCCCGGAAAAAAATCTTTAATAATGTCATAGTTCGGAATTCCTGACGTGTGATTAAGTAATTGTTTTATAGTAACTTTTGCAGCTGGTTTATTTTTAAATTCTGGCAAATAAGTTTCTATTGTTTTATCTAAACTCACAAGCCTTTTTTGAACTAGTATTAACATTAACGTCGCTGTGAGGGGTTTAGAAATAGAACCAATCATAAATTTAGTATCAACTGTGTTAGCAACATTCCACTCTCTATTAGCTAAACCAAAAGCATCTTTATAAATTATTTTCCCATTTTCTGCAACCAAAACAGCACCGTCAAACATATTGTAATTGTGGTACGTTTTCATTATTTGCGATAGTTTATCTTTCTTACTTTGAGCAAGAATTGTCTGCGTAAATAAGATGCAAAAAATTAAAAGAATCTTTTTTGTAAAAAGCATACTCTCTTTTTTAATGGTGTGTCCTAAGGTTACATACAACGTCTGCGCTTTTCGGAGGCCGATCAATTAAAACGGTTCTGCGGCCGAGCTATAACTAAGATACATTTTTATTTTCAGCGAGGCCGGCACGCAGAGACTTGTGCAAAGTGCCGTGTTATGGGCTGGTTTTCCGCCTTCTTCTTTATATCTCCACCTCGCTAACCTGAATGATCGGTTCAATATTTGTATAGTTTGGTATATCACCCATTATTTTATCGGCATTGGGTCCGAAAGAATTTTCAAATGCCTGAACAGTATCAAAATACAAGTTGCCCATTGCTACGTAGGGCGCGGGAGCGTTAGGTGCCCCTCCGCCCAATCCTTTTTCAACAGTCGCACCTTTTACAGCGTCACTTAATAGTCCCGCAACAATTGGCACATGTTTGTTGCAGTAGTAATTCATGTCAAATCTTTTGCCATCTCTATTGGGATAAAGCACACTTACTTTAATCATTACTTTTTCATATTATTATGTTTGTAATTTACTACTCGTTTGGCATTTCGATGTCGCCCCTTTTTTTGAGTGGTCGCTGGTCTACATTATTTATTTTTAGTTCTGGCTTGTCGTAAATGGCAGC
>JANMLJ010000046.1:0-7150 GCA_031372465.1 Chitinophagaceae bacterium
GTAAATTCTTCTTCTTCGGGATCAAGCTTCCATTCGTTCACCAGTAATTTTGAGGTAAAATCCAGTGGAGAAATATCAACTTCATTAATGCGCAGAGATGTTGTATCAAAAAATCCTGCTTGTTTTAATGAAATTATCAAATCAATATGCCCCGGATAGCGCAATGTTTTTTCTTTCATATCCGGAATATGATGCATGGTATAAATAAGTGAACGAAGTCCATCGGTGTTGAATGCTTCAAGTTCACCCACTTCAGCAAAATGCATCAGTTCTCTTTCACTCAATGCAGGTTTAGTAACAATAAGTCCATTCTCTACTAATCTTGCGGGGCGAATGTATTCTTGTATCACATCCACCGGAGAAAAGGGAGCTTTATAATAAAATGGTGGTTTAGGATTTTGAGGTAAGCCACCAACATAACATTCGAATGAATCAATTGTCATTACTTCATTATAGCGGCCAATAATAAAGTTGCTCATACCAGGAGCAACCCCACAGTCGGTAATCACTGTTACTCCTTTTACTTTTGCCAGTTCACTTAATTGCAGTGCATCTTCCGGAAAGAAAGAAATATCCACTACATTTTTACCAGCATTAATAACTGCTTCCAGTGTTTTATATCCCATAAAACCTGGAACAGCCGTTACAATAATATCAAAAGGAGAAAACCAGTTTTTGTATTCAGCGAATAATGAAAGATCGGCAGCGACTGTTTGTACCTGATCATTTCTTCTATTTAATTCAGCAAGATTAATAGCGTTAAGGTCAAAAGAGGTAACCGCATAATCTTTCGCAAGATCCAGTGCAATAGCACGACCAACCATCCCGGCTCCTAATACAGCAATTGTCATAGACAAAT
The DNA here is from genome assembly GCA_031372465.1 of Chitinophagaceae bacterium. Lineage (GTDB taxonomy): Bacteria > Bacteroidota > Bacteroidia > Chitinophagales > Chitinophagaceae > JJ008. Next base: position 860 of record JANMLJ010000046.1, read on the forward strand.
AATTTAAATAGCAAATTTACAGTACAGTAAATAAGGAATAAGAAACAGAAAAATGAGGAATAAGAAATAAAAAATAAGGAATGAGAAAGTGAGAACGTCTTCTACTTTCTCATTCCTTATTTCTAATTTTACTGTTTCTCATTCCTTTTTTCCCTTCTTCCCTGTAATATTTTATAGAATGACCGGCTGCGGATTTCATCTATCGTTAACCCGGTGGCTATTGCTTCTTCTTCACTGATAGCACCACAGTTCATTGCTCTTAAAAAAAAGTTTAGTAATCCCTGCCCGGTAGCCGCATCATCAAAAATATCTCCGGTAAGTGTAGAGATCGCTGCCCGGTCTACAAATGTTTTCAACCGGTGTGTAGCATCGGATATACTACTCAAAAAGAAATTATAAGTGGCTGCATATCGCATAGGCAATTGTGCAGGATTTAAATCCCATCCCTGGTAAAAACCATTGATCAGGGAATGCATAGAATGATTATAACCGATACGCCAGGCATTGTGCACCGACTGACGATTTTCCTTTAATTGTTTTTCCGACAAATCATCACCACGATGAGGTGCCACCGGTATAATATTAGTTGCTCCATCTGACAAAAATATTCCTGTACCGCCCAACGCTACTTTGGTCATATGATGTGCAAAGTCGCAAACCGGGTGAGCCATCGTCTGATACCTGGCAGTGATGCCACAGGATGCCGTGTAGTCGTAGGTTCCAAAATGTGCAGCAATCAACCGGTCCTCACCGGCCTTTATAATTTTCATCAACGGGTTTTTGCCTTCCTCATCCATAATTATCTGCGTAGCTTCCACCATTGTCTCCATTTTCAGTGTACCCTTCTTCAACTTATTTTTCTTTTCAATAATTTCCAATAAACGAATCATGGTAGTTACCTGTTCGGTTATTGTTACTTTAGGTAACATCACAATAAAATTATCCGGAAGTTTACCACCTGTCTTTTCCAATAAAGTGGTTAAGAAAATATCCAATGTTCTTACACCACGGACTTTTAAATCTTCTGTAAATGGTTTTATCCTGATACCGATAAAGGGAGAAATTGTTTTTTCATTCATTCCTATGGCCAGTTCGCTGGCTGCATTAATAGCAGTAGCATCTTCTTCTTCATCTGGCCTGTTACCAAAACCATCTTCAAAGTCAATTCTAAAATCTTCTACTGCTTCTGTTTTCAGCTTTTCAATAATTTTATTATATACCGTGTAAGAAAGCCATGCGGGATGTTGCTTTCTTTCCGCCTCCTCCATTTTGCTTAATTTTTTGACCAGTTTCTCAATTTTCTTTCCTTCGTTGGGCAATTCCTCATGGCCTTCTATTTTTAATACGTTGGCCAGCGTTACAAAATCAGGTGAATAGGTTTGCAGGCTTTTCAATGCCACTTCACCCATTTTTATGCAGGTGTCTGACTTAAATAAGTTGGCGCCGCCATAAACAGTATGCACCGGTTGCCTGTCTGGTTTATCACCTGGATATGTTTGTTGAAATTTAAGATTGGCCGTTTGTAACGATGTAAGCAATATCTCCTTTTCGATATTGGCAATAGAAAAATTCATGGTAGTAATTTTAGCGGTAACGCGAAAAAAATATGACGTATAAATCAGGAACCTCTGTAGGTTGAATACCCGAACGGATTTAGCAGTACTGGAACATGATAATGTTCACTCCCGGTTATTGAAAAAACAACTTCCACATATGGATAAAATGACTGGATACTATGTTTTTCAAAGTATTCACTGGTTTCAAATTTCAATTTATAAATGCCCGGCTCCAGTATACTATCTTTTTGCAACAGGTTCAGTACCCGTCCATCAGCGTTGGTAGTGGCAATAGTAACTTGCTTCCACTCCTCTTCATGTTGTTGAAATAAAACAATTGTTACGCCTTCAGCAGGTTTTCCTTTTGTAGTGTCCAAAATATGTGTGGTAAGCTGACTCATGTTGTATTGCCGCTGATTTTTTTAAAACAATAGGTAAACAGAATAATTTATTGATTCCATATAATTTTTCCCATGAACAGTTGTTATTCTAGAAGTTTTTGAATTCGCAATTGAGTTATTTTATGTTGCTCCTCCGCAGCTATTTTTATTTCCTCTTCGGGATTATTCGATAGTCTTGCTTGCAATACTGCAAGCATTTCTTCAGCTGACTTTCCGGTAGCGCAAACTATAAAGATATATCCGAATTTTTCCTCGTACAGACGATTGCTTTTCGCTAATGCTTCGATCGTTTCTTTGTCAGCAATATTTACATTGCTTTGTTCATGGGAAGCCCATGCAGCTGTGTTGGCAAATTTTGTTGTCTCCGAAAGGAGTCCTTCGGACAGCGATGCTACATCACCAATTTTGGGATGATGTGTAAACGCTTCTTTCCAATCTTCTTCACTGCATGCATACCACATATCCTCTGCATCTTCCAGTAATTCTACCAGGTCGTCTGCTGGAAAATAAGCCATCATCATCTTAACCCAGGTTGTTGAGCCACAGCATCTCATTAACTCTTCTTTAAGTTGGGGCTGACTTATTATATTTAATTCGTGAAGTGTCATTTGAAAACAACCGAACGCAGATTATTATGATGGTTAAGATTTTTTAGGGTTTTAATATTCTTCAGAGCAACCATTTTCAGGAAACCCATGACTCAATTTTTTGTAAACAGTATAAACGATCCTGAAAGTTAATGCCAGTACTTCAGCGTATTAATCATTCTCGGTCATACATCATATTTAATCATCAGTATCATAAAAATCTGCGTTCTATTACTTCACCTTTCCCCAGATTCTCATCCTGCTTACACCTCCATCCGGAAATATGGACAAACGTACATGTGTAAACGGACCTTTATCTACTATTTCTTCTTCAAAAAAATGCTCATGGTCGGCACTTAATTTTGCCTGTGGTAATATGGTTGACCACCCGATAGCTATCGGGTCAATAGCATTGCTGCCTAATTTATCTTCGTCTTTTAATGAAATAGTACAGCCTTCTATCAAACAAGTATCCGGGTAATTTCCTTTAAAGTGACCCGTATCCACCAGTATCTTTTCAATCTCTCCTTTGTGAGCCAGGCGAACAATTACCCAATCTTTATTATCAGGAGTTCTGCTTCTTTTTGTTTCCCACCCATCTCCCATGTTAACACCTCTACCCGGCATAATCAGGTTTTCCATGTGAGAGAAAAACATATCATTACATAACACTGCCTTGGCACCGTTTGTAGCTTCAGCAAGGTTTAATATTTCCCGGCCATCCACTGTACTCCAATCTTTAAATATTTCGCCGTATACTTTTAAACGGGCTACTCCTCCATCAGGATGGATATGTAAGCGGAGATGGGTATAAATGGAATGGTCGGTAATCTCATAAAAATTTTGTGCCCCTGGCAAAAGGGGTGATTTTGGAAGTAGTACGGTCCAATGTATATTTTCAAATTCTATATTTTCAGTAGGCGGGTGATTGGCCGCTTCTATCGATGCGTCCGGCGGGTGATTTCCCAAAAAATGATTAGTGTCGATATCTACTCCATAAATTTTTCCAGAAGCAGCCAACTGAATAATACACCAGTCATTTCCTTCCGTTCTCTTTCGACGACTTTCCCAACCGTCCATCCACTTTCCCCGTTCGGTATATTTATCGGCAATAAAAACTCCCCGCCCTGGTTTTAACAGATTTTCTTTATCTGCAAAAAAATCGTCGGTACATAATAATACTTTACCGCCTAACCGTTCGGCGGCCAGGTCTGTCAGATGTGTAAAAGCAGGTGGGGTGATATTACTCATGATATAAGATTTGACCTTTATTCAAATGTAAAAATTTTCCTCCAGCAAATACTAATTTACCTTTTAACCATGTTTGCTCTACCACACCAACCAATTCCTGGTGCAGGTAAGGAGTTATTTTGTGTTTATGATGAATCATGTCGTTTGTAATAATAACTGATTTATCCGGATTCCATATCACAAAGTCGGCATCATATCCTATGGCAATTTTCCCTTTGGTGGTTAATTGGGGTAATAAAGCCGGCTTTTCGCAAAGCCATTTCGCCATATCATTCAAACTGGCAGTATGCCGTTTTGCAGCAGTCCACAATACCGGTAAGGCAAACTGAATGGAAGAAATACCACCCCAGGCTTTACTAAAATCGCCACTGGTAGTTTCTTTCAACTCCGGGGGGGCTGGTGAATGATCGGTGGCTACAAAATCGATAATGCCCTCTTTTAATGCCTGCCACAATCTTTCATTATTGTCTTTTTCCCGAATAGGCGGTGCACATTTAAAAGCCGTTTGCCCATCTTGAATTTCTTCCGCACAGAAATATAAATAATGCTGTGCAGTTTCCACCGTAAGCGGTAATTTTTTTTGTTTTGCTTTTGCAATTTGTTCAATTGAATCGGCAGAAGATAAATGAACGATATGTGTTCGGCAATTAAACTCTTCACACAAACGGATCATTAATGAAATGGCGTCATCTTCCCATTTCTTCGGACGTGAAGCAAGATAATTGTTGTAAGATCTCCCGACTCCTGACTCCCGACTCCTAACTCCCGACTCGCTGCTCCCGACTCCTGACTCTCGACTCTCGACTTCCTCACTCAGCTCGCAGTGGACTAACAATGGAAGGCCATGTTTTGCGATGATTGGCATTGCTTTTCTTAAATCATATTCAGAAACATTGGGAAAATCATCTATACCGGAATGAGTAAGAAATGCTTTGAAACCCAACACCCCTTTTTCAATTAATGGCTCAATCTCCTTTTCATTTCCGGGAATGACTCCGCCCCAGAAGCCACAGTTACAATGAAGTTTTGTTGACATCCCGGACATGCTGTAAGTAGCTTTTATCTTTTCATCGAATGCTTTTGCTGATGTTGTAACCGGTGAAGCATTCAACGGCATTTCTACCATTGATGTAATACCTCCTGCTATGGCGGCTTTGGTGGCCGTATCAAATCCCTCCCATTCAGTTCTGCCCGGTTCATTGATATGTACATGTGGGTCAACGATACCGGGCATTACTACATTATTACCAACATCCGTTATTGGGTAATTACCTTCCGGTAAATCACCTACTATATCTGCAATTTTTCCCTCCTTAATTAATATCACTGCATTTATCACTCCTTCCGGGGTGACGACTCTGTTACTTATGATGGCAGCATCAAACATGGAGTTTCTTTTAGATAAATACAATTACCACAGTGTACACAAAGAAGGCCAGGCAAACCCTTTTATGACCTGTTTGCAAGCTTTGTATTTCATATTCTATAAAATTAATGAAAACAATTTTCTACTTTGAGGGTTGGTTTCACGTAAAAACGCAGGGACGCAAAGAAATACAAACACACTATTGCGTATTTACGTTTATGCGAGCCATAAAAAATGCCTGCCATTCTTCTCATATTAGCCTCTATTTTCCTGGTGACACTCATCATCATAACCTATCGCCTTGATGCCATTACCAAAAATCAGCCTAATGAAGAACAAGCCGGTAAATCACAATTGATTCAAAGCTGGATCTATGCAGCAATCATATTCACTATTATTACCATCATAGCCAGTATTTACTGGATGGTGAGAGGTACAGTATATGAAAGTCATTTAATGGAGTGGCTTAATATAGTAGTTAGGGTAATGCATATAACGTTCGGCATTGCCTGGATTGGCGCTTCATTCTATTTTGTCTTTCTCGAGAATGCACTTAACAGAACTGAAAATGTAAGGGATGAACTGGCCGGAAATCTTTGGGCCATTCACGGTGGTGGTTTTTATTACCTGGAAAAATATAAAGGGGCACCTGCAACAATTCCCAAACACCTGCATTGGTTTAAGTATGAAGCCTACTTTACCTGGGTATCTGGCATTGCCTTATTGTTTATTATCTATTATTTTAATTCATCGGCACTGCTGATTGATACCAATGTGATGAAGCTGACAGCGATGCAGGCAATTGGCATCAGTATAGGTTCCTTTATAATTGGCTGGCTACTATATGACGGTTTATGCAAATCGCCACTACGTAAATACCCTTTGCTGTTTGCAATTACAGGTATTGTTATACTAACCGCCTTTGCTTATTTCTATAGTCATGTGTTCAGTGGCCGTGCCGCATTTATTCATTTTGGTGCCATGATTGGGAGTATTATGGTAGCCAATGTATTTTTTGTTATCATCCCCTCACAAAAAGCGATGGTGAATGCTGCTAAGAAGGGAATACCTGCCGATCCGCTAAGAGGAAAAAACGCTTTATTCCGTTCTATACACAACAACTATTTTAC
>JANMLJ010000047.1:0-4035 GCA_031372465.1 Chitinophagaceae bacterium
AGGTGATATTCTTCTTGAATTAGTTTTATCAACTCCTGTATTTTCTGGCGGGTTTGGGTGTATCCCGTCAACACATTACTTTCATAGTCTCTTTTCTGAGCAATAAATGAATTCTTGAATTCAAATAATAGTAGTAGCTGGTTTTCCGGTTTCAGCGGCACCAGGTTCTTTTTCATCAGGCTATCGATCCGGGGGGCCAGGGAAGAAGGGGCCACTTTATACCCGTATAATTTAAATATTTCGCTGATAATACCTTCTGAAAAGATCTTGCTTCGTAACGCTGTCGCATTTAAGTAAAATTGGATATTAATTTTGGTAATGTTTGGAATAGCATCGTTATTGAATTGGTCGTAAGCAATTATTTTATTAGCAACTTTTTTATTACGGATTAACCGGAAGCCACCGGAATTTTTGAGCTGTGTTATTGTTCTGTCATTATATCTAAAACTCCAGATATTAAACGCTGGGTTTAAGTGGCGATAAATTTTTGGAAAATCAATATTGTTCAAAGGAAATGTAATTGCATTGGTAACAGTGTCAATACTTTTATTGATAATTTCCCAATTTATTATTGTCGAATCAATTAAAGGAATATCTGCTTTAAGATCTTCAAGCATAGTGCTCATATATTGTTTTTCCCGTTGATGCTCTACCATATGCTCCCGTTGGTTCTCCGCCAAAAATCCGCAGAACACAGCAAGGAACAACATGATAAACTCCCAGAAATAATGTGTCCATTTTTTACGGGGCGTATGGGTGTGTGCATGTACTTCCATAAATTAGTTTGTAGTTTATAATTTTTTGTTTGTAGTTGTTTTGCTCTCCAAAGATCCTTCTGACATAGCTCGCAGCTAACCGAAGGAGTCGTACGGATTTTGCTATCGGGTTCTGACTCCAAACTCCCGACTCCAAACTCCCAACTCTCCCTCACTTCAGGTGATATTCTTTTTTAATAATTTCAGACAGCGTTGATGCGCTTCGTTTAAAATGCCTGAAATAATTTTCAATCGAGGCATACCTTTTTATTTCAATTAAGAAGTTCTTGAACTCTATACGGGCATTTTTTTCACCGGAAAGAAAAGAGCCGGGTTTTTCGCTCTTTGCCCATATACTATCAAAAGCTGCAGAACTAGAATTAGTCAATTCGGGGTAAAACATAATTTCCGTGTCAAAATTTTTTCCGAGAAAAGGAGTTAATCTATTATCATTAAATTCAGCGATATACTTATTATAGCCTTCCAGGTAGCTGGTTTCAAGAGCATACTCTGTAAATGCATTAGCCATGTCGTTGCTGAAATAACGCAGGGAACCGGTATTTTTTATTTGCTCAAAAGTTACTTTGCTTAATTCCTGCCCCCAGGTATCTATATCGTAACAGAAGAAATAAATTTTTTTCCATCTGCCCGGCGAATCTTGTGACATATAAAATAATAGAGAATCAGCAGAACGCTGCTTCAATTTCATATCTTCTATAGACTTGTTAACTAATAAGGTGTCAATCCTTATCTCCTCCAGCAATTGTTTCGCATATTTTTCGGCACGGTTATGCTCTATCATATGTTCCCTTTTATTCTCTGCTAAAAACCCGCAAAACACAGCAAGGAACAACATTAAAAATTCCCAGAAATAATGGGTCCATTTTTTACGGGGCGTATGGGTGTGTGCATGTACTTCCATAAGAATTTTTTATTCAAAATGATATTTACTTTTAAAATATTCTATCAGCCTAATAGTTCTATCTTTTAACCAGATGATCCAACCACTTTGCCAGTTGATCGTTTGCTGGTATCGGAGCAGATCGTTAAAAAATTTATTTAAAGGCTCTTTGTTTGCCGAAAATAATAATGAAGTTTTGGTGAGGGTATTAGCCGAATCGTTATATAAAAACTTATGAGCCTGATAATCCAGCAACAGGCTGAAGTTATTTCTTACTATATCCTGGCTTTGCTGGAATACGGTAGATTCTCCGCCCTTGTAATTGCGTATGTCCTTATCATATAATATTATACTATCTCTATCTTCTTTTTTCAATAATCGATAGCCTCCCGCATTTTTAAGTTGATCCATAGTACCCTCTGTAGTAGATGCTGTAATGAAAGACTGTGAATAATTTACTAATTGAATAAGACAGGAGGTGTTTTTCCAGTTTTTCAGCAAGGTATCATAGCATGAGGACATGTCTTTCAGGGCAATCATTTTTTCATTATTGAGATCAATGATCCTTGAAAAAATAGGTAAGTTAACTTTCAGGTCGTCATTAAAAGACCGGATATATTCCATACCCCGCTCTTTTTCAATCTTATGTTCCAACTGATATTCTGCTAAAAATCCGCAGAACACTGCAAGAAACAACATGAGAAACTCCCAGAAATAATGTGTCCATTTTTTTTGGTGTCCTGAGCCTGTCGAAGGATGGGTGTGTGCATGTACTTCCATATAGATCCTCGTATTTAATACTTACAGCGAAGCAAGCGAAGTATTTTTTAGTTGTGCTACTGCTGCTTCCTTTCCTTTTACCGATAGCATTTTATTGGGCATTAGTTTTAATGCATGTTCAAACTGAACCAATGCTTCTTTGGGCCGGTTATTTGCAAGCAACCATTCTCCATACATTTCAAAGGATGGCTTTACAATGGCAGGCGGACCATACGCATAACCACTTTGCAATTGTAAAACAGTGGCTTCTTTTAAAAATTTTTCTGTTGCGGTTGAATCTTTTTTCAGCTGTGCCTGCATGGCTTTTAGTTGCAGCTCCATGGTACCTGCTTCCAGCAGATCCGTTTTGGTGGCTAATTGCCGGTTAATATTTCCGCAAAGTCTTATTCCTTTATCTGCAGCTTTTGCTTCTGCCAGTAATTTTTCGCCACTCAGTTTAATGATGACTTCATCCAGCTCGGCAGCATTTTTATTGTTATAAGCTTTCATACCATCCACAAAATAATTTCGTGCCTTTGAAGATATGTTCAGGTCTTTTTGCTCAACAGCTATTTCAGCCACACCACTTGTATAGTCATTGGTTTCGGCGAGGTAGGTTGTTTTTAAAAAGATCATATGTGCTCTTGCGCGGGGACTGGGTTTTGCATTGCAGAAATACTGCATACTATCTATCATTGCCCTGGCTTTTGCCGTATTTCCTTTTTGCAAATAACCATATTGCAACCAGTGATAAGCATGATATCCCAGCGCATCATTATCCAGTTTTTTTCTTTGCATTCTGTTTCTTTCGGAAGCCCAGGATACTTCATTACTGGTTATCACTTTATCCCAAAGACCCAATGCGAGATACGTATGTGTTGGCATATGTAAGGCATGCCCTGCAGCGGGTGCCACCAGGGCATATTTATCGGCAATTTCCAATGCTTTAGCTGCATAATCTGGATTATCGTAGGCATGAATGATATAATGCAAAGCGCCGGGGTGATTGGGATTGCGTTGCAAAATTTCATTGCCGATGGCAGCGGCTTTTACTAATATGTTTATATTCTGGTCTGTAGTGCCCCAGCCATTGAGTGCAAGACTGTAAAAAGAAGCCACTTCATCATTGCCGGGATATTTTTTATACAGCGATTCCATATACACTGCATAACTGCTGTCACGTTCTGCCTTATTGCCTTTGCCAAATAAAATATTGATGCCGCCTATAAAATCTTTTTCAATTACTGTTGCGGCTTTTGTTATCCTCTCTTCAGGTGTTGGCGCCAGCGTAGTTAAAATTTTATTCCCTTCATCATAATCCTGTTCCTGCCACAGCGGGTGATTCTTTGTCATCGCTTGTCCCCAGTAGGCCATTACAAAGCCGGGATCAAGTTCTATAGTTTTTTGAAACGCTTCAAAAGCATCAGCATATTCAAAACTATGCAGTAGCAATAATCCTTCTTTAAAAGAAGGCTGGGCAGTTTCTTTTCCGGTTACGGCAAGATTAATCTCGCCAAGCTGAGTGGCCGGATTATTTTTTGTTTTGGCCTTACATCCGTACAAAAAAATAAATCCAATTATTGTAATAAAAAAACGGAAGCTTTTACTAAGAGATAGCAT
>JANMLJ010000056.1:0-11628 GCA_031372465.1 Chitinophagaceae bacterium
GTAATCCAACCATTCAAGACCAGAACCATCTGAGAACTCATTTGCTTGTTCTTCTTTTCCGTTGTATTTGTATTTGTTTTCAGAGCCTCCGAAGCCGAGTGCCTTCGAACTTATCCCTGCCATTGACAATCCAAACGGATAAGAATGAATTCCCACCAATTACAGGTCTGTAGCCATTTTCAAAGAACCTTAAGTCCCATAAATTTAGCCAATAATGCGTAAAATGAGTGGTTTTAAAGGATGTTTTATGCACTGATCTCAAATAGTGAATCTTTCCCATTTATAAGAAGATCCTGAGCTTTTTTGACTTTTGCGTTTAAAAAATCCTGCACTACGACCACATAACGATAAAACTCTTTGCTACCAGGCGAATGACCTGAAATCCTTCGCACTGAATTTTCATCAACCCCAAGAATCAGGAGAGTAGTAATAGCAGTTCTACGCATGGAATGCGCAGTTATATGGTCGTAAAAACGATATGATTCCCTGGTTCTGGTCTTTATCTCCACTGGCTCGCCCATACGATGCCTGATTTTTGGAAGACTGTAATCCCAGCCCGCTCTTTTCATCAGTTCTTTTATCTGCAAATTGAGATTAGTTCCGGACAAGCGGGGCAAAACAAACCGACCGGTCTCTTTTTTGTATTTGCTGATAATATCTGTGGCATAGGAAGGCAGCGGCACTTTTATTTCCGCCCCTGTTTTTTGAGTGTGAAGGATTACATAAACACCTTCATCCGTGTACTGGATGTTTGTCTTTTTTAAGTTCATCAAATCCCAGAAACGAAGACCAACCGTACAGCCAAATACAAAAATGTCTTTGGTACGTTGCAATGAACGGGACAATGAATGCTCAAAATTTTTGTCAATAATCATACGCCTTAATTGAGAAGGTGATAAAATAACAGGGGTAAAATGTTCGGCAGGTACCCTGAATTGTTTATGGAACTCGCCAACAGGTAATGACTTTTCAACAGAGAGATAATTGAAAAAGGTTTTAATGACTTTTAAAACAGCACCAGTGTACTGATCATAATAGCCCTTTTGTTTATAAAGAAAGGCTATGAATTTTTTAAAGAACCGTGTCCAATAGATTTTTTCCTTTTGCATGGTTCGCAGCGAACTCCGCGCTAATAATTGAATCCGGAGGGGTTGGTCCAGTAATTTTTGAAAGTCTTCCAATAATTTTAATACGGCCTCGTATTGTTCGAGCGTACCTTTCCGAAACTTTTTACCTGAAGGCATTAACCTACGGCCTGAAGTAGATGCTTTAATTAATTTCCGGAATTCCGGGATGATCAATAATTGCAAAGCTTTTTTTTCATATTAGTTATTTTAAATTGAAGTTATAATTGGTTGGAATACATACATTGATTACAAATAGCCTGCACGGCTTATTTACGGAAGAAGGTGGGGTAAGTTGTAAGAATAAACTGTTAAAGTGTAAAGAAATTTAATAATATAAAAAATATTTTAATAGTGGCTTTTCCGCTATGCGTTGACCTTCAACTCTTCATCACCGAGTGACATATTTATATAATGACCCTGTTTTTCATACCCCCTTTAAGTCATTGGTGGATATAAAATAAACTCTCACTTTTGCTATACCATTCTCGACCCCTTGAAAGAATTGCTTTCGCAGTAGAAAATTTCATACGTATTTCATTGGTTTAGCTGTTTACCTCATTGGGCTTAAGATTTTGGGATGTTTCAGTAGTGTTTCTGAATGAGTAACACCGCTAAATAAAGTTGTAATGTGATAGAATATTAGTGATTTACTTTTATAATTTTTAACTAAATACTCATTTATTTTTTAACTCATGTAATCTCAGAGTTAACTATGCAACGGAAATATATATTTGTCAGAAAAGATAAAAAGTGCCTTAAGGTATTGTATAACGATATTAAGTACATTGAGGCCGTTGGGAGATATGTAAATATGGTAACGATAAATGAAGTACATCTCTTACTCCTTTCTATAGGCCAGGTTGAAAAGCAATTACCTAAGGACCGATTTTGCCGGATACACAGGTCTCATATAATATCTCTTGACTATACTTCACAATTCGACAATGAGACGATAATAGTAGCCGGAAAAGAATTTCCCATAAGTAGACAATACAGACATGCACTAAACGAGAGTACTAATGTTTTATGTTGTGATGAAAAAAAGACAAATGAAATGAAAGATTTTGTAGTGAAAAAATTAGCCAGGAGTACAAAACTCAACGAAAACTAAGAGCCCTAAAAGTCATTCGTTACATATTTAGACCAATCCGTTACACTTTTAGGTCAGTTCATGAAGTTTTCTCAAACCGCGTTGGACTACTTTCTATCTTGTTCTTCTTAAATAAGAACTTTGACCACTTCAAAATCTGTATTACTTACCCTCTTTCTGAGTATAGGAACGATTTGTTTTTCCCAATCAAAAATTGATACGCTGTTGTACAGGCTTAATCCGCAAAAATTTGCGGCAAGTGTAGCTGATAAATCACGGAAACTTGAGAATAAACTCGTGTCGAAGAGTATGAAAGTGCTTTCTGCAATGCAAAAGCAGGAAGAAAAAATCTACCGCAAACTACTTTCTACAATGGATTCGCTGCAAGCAAGGTTGAAACTTGATGAAGTGAAATCGAAATATGCCGCAATCAGGAATCCGGCGATTGTAAGTAAAGCGAAACAATATATTCCAAATCTTGATTCTCTTAAAACGACTTTAAAATTCCTGGACGCAAATGGTGTAGGCGGAAAAGTAAAAGATGCGCTGAGCAAAGCCGGCAGCTTGCAAAATAAATTTCAGCAGGCGGATGAAATCAAACAATTCATCAGGGAAAGAAAGGAGCAACTGAAATCAATATGTGAAAAATTGGGTTTGGTGAAACAATTGAAGAAGATTAACAAACAAGTCTATTACTATGCTGCGCAAATAAAAGAGTATAAAGAAATTTTGAAAGACCCGAAGAAGATTGAGAAGAAAGCATTGGAACTATTGAGCAAAACAAAACTGTGGAAGGACTTTATGAAGAAGAACAGTTTGCTGGCTTCTTTGTTCAGGACGCCTGGCGACCCGAATGATCCGATTAGCCAGGCTAATCTAGCAGGACTGCAAACAAGACTTCAGGTTGACAACCTTATACAGCAACAGGTAGCAGCCGGAGGCCCGAATGCCCAACAACAGTTTCAGCAAAATCTGCTGGCGGGACAGGAACAACTGAGTCAGTTAAAGGATAAGATAGTCAAGTTTGGAGGTAGGAGCAGTGAAGACATTATGCCCGAGGGCTTTAAAAAGAATGAGCAGAAAACAAAATCATTCCTTAAACGATTGGAATATGGCGCGAACATACAATCACAGAAAGCTAACAATTTCTTTCCGACAACCAGTGATATCGGACTTTCCATTGGGTATAAGCCAAATGATAATAGTGTGATTGGTATTGGAGCCAGTTATAAAATGGGATGGGGGAGAGGCTGGAATAATATTCGTATAAGCAATCAGGGGTTAGGGTTGCGTAGTTATATTGACTGGAAACTGAAAGGTTCATTATGGATAAGTGGCGGGTACGAGCAGAATTACAAAAATGAATTCAGAAGTATAGATCAATTAAAAGATTACACTGCCTGGCAAAATAGTGGCTTGATTGGTGTAAGTAAAATTATTTCGATGAAAAGCAAATTATTTAAGAAAACAAAAATACAGGTGTTGTGGGATTTTCTAAGTTATAGGGCAGTACCGGTGGGGCAACCGCTGATTTTTCGTGTCGGATATAATTTTAATTGAATCTCTTGAGAAGCAGAGATGCCAGACTGTATCCGGTTTAAAAGTATCGGAAGAAAGTTGAAAATGAAAAAAAGAAATTTCCGGATAATAATTAATAATCATTTTATGAAATTTTTAATATTTAGTGTTTTTAGTATAGTGGTTTGTATGCAAAGCTCTGCACAAACATCTATCTATTCTTTTAGAATTGATTCGATAGCTGGTAATAACACGATTGATTTTTCTTCTTTCCGGGGAAAGAAAATATTAATAATTAACACAGCTTCTGCGGATACAGCCAGTGGTCAATATGCACAAATAAAGCAACTGAATAGCCAGTATAAGGATAGTCTGGTGATCATTGTAGTTCCCTCCAATAGTTTTAATACAGAAAATACGAATACGCCAACTATGCTGGCATTCTATTCACAACAGCCAGGAAGCAGGTTTCCGGTGACTAAAAAAATAATTGTTAAAGGACCTGGTATTCACCAACTGTATCAATGGTTGACACAAAAAAATAAAAATGGGGTTATGGATTCTGAGATTCGACGGCCCTTTCAAAAATATCTTATCAGTAAATCGGGAAGATTGATCGGTGTTTTTTCGGGTAAGGTGAAACCTTTTGATCCCCCTTTGATCCAGGCAATAACAACACCCAGCAACTAAAATATTTCAAAAATGTTTAAGAAGAAAATTCAATGTGTTTCACTGTTTGTAATTATCCTTAATGGTATTGTAAATGCCCAGCCGGATAATGCGGGACTTCAAATTTCGCGAATGCAGTTTCAATCTATGCAAGTAATTCCACCATCACCGGAGGCTGCTGAATTAGGCAAATATGGAAATATTCCCATCAGCCTTTTTACAGGAACACCTTCGGTTTCCATTCCAATAGTAGAGTTAAAAGGGAATGTGATTTCACTTCCCGTTTCTATGAGTTACTCGGCAACCGGTTTTAAACCGGAGGATATAGCCCCGTGGACAGGCCTTGGTTGGGCATTGAATGCTGGTGGGGTTATTTCAAGAAGTGTTATTGGTGATCCTGATATGGCTGATAATTATTTTATTAGTCCATCACCTTTAGGCTCTGTGCCAACTGATGAATACGCTAAACAAACATATTTTGAATCCATAAGGACAAAAGCAATAGAAACACAGCCTGATATTTACTATTACAATTTTATGGGTCAATCAGGTAAGTTTCTAGTATATCCTGATGGCACCATAATAAATAAAGAAAAAAAATACCTTACTATCACGCCTTCCTATAACGGATCTGCTGAAAGGATTTATATAGTAACAGATGATAAGGGGTTCACGTACGAATTTTCTACGCTTGAAAAAACAACCATCGCGCCAACAGATGATGAACCCAGTGCTCCCCCCATGGTTCCCAGGACTTTTATTTCAGCCTGGTACCTTACAAAAATTACAGCACCTTATGGATATGAGGAACTGGAATTTGAATATTATGCTCCCACTTACGGGCAATCTACATTGAGCGGGACACTGTCAAATAATTCTGTGACCTATTCACTGACAGATGATGGAACTTCCTACTGGTCTTCAAATCTGCCTGCAACCCGGCAACGTATTTTTCAACCGCCCGGTACAACCATTGTAAAGAAATTTTTGAAAAAGGCTACGTTGAAAAAAGCTTCTACAACTATTGGGTACATTGATTTTGAATCTGGTTTGAACGAGAGAGAAGATCTGGGTGATGCTGACTTTAACGGAGAGCGTTTATTTAAAGGAGTAAAACTTTACAGCACCAAAAGCGGTGTAAATACGCTGATTAAAAACCTCGCATTAACCTATGAATATTTTGGATACAGTCAGGCCGAATCACCCGGCTTCTACAGACGGCTTAAGTTAAAAACAATCCAGGAAATTTCTCCCAATACAACAATTACCCCATCTAAGCCGGCCTATACTTTTTATTACAATGGCGAATCGAGCACGATGCCAAAACGCTTTACATCCGGTCTTGATCACTGGGGTTTTTATAATGGCCAGGATGGTAACTCGTATGGAGGATATCCAAATCTAATTCCTACAGTAACGGTGAGTAATCCCTATTTAAATGGATCGAGGGGAATGGGTGCGAACCGTGAGGCTGACTCAGTTAGTGCTGCAATGACCGTGCTACAAAAAATCACTTACCCAACCGGTGGATATACAAGTTTCGAATACGAAGGTCATACGGCGTTTTACAATAATGCAGTTCAAAAAGTAGGTGGAGTGCGCATTAAAAGAATGATTGATCATTCTTTCGCCAATAAGCCTGCCATAGTAAAAACCTATGATTACATTACTGAAGGTGGCTCGTCAAGCGGACAAGCCACACTTATTCCCACTTACTATGAAAGTTCAACTCTTGAAGAGGGTACACTTTGTGGTTCTGCATCATGGTTTATGCGCTACGATGTAACTATAAGCGCAAATTCCATATTTGCATTAGGCTCTATTCAGGGAAGTCATATAGGCTATACGCGGGTGACAGAAATGCAAACTGATTTATCCAATTCCCAGCCTTTAGGAAAAACCGTTTACTCTTATGAGATTAGTGGCTCAAACGAAATCACCGACCACCTGGGGAATGGTGATCTCAAGAAAAAACAAGTCTATGATAATGGGAATAAACTGATTGAGGAAACTGTTAACACGTATGCTTACGAAAACACAGGCCCCAGTATTACTCTTCGAAAGTTAACAACCGAGGCAGAGCAAAGCGGTAAGACCAGTTTATGTTCAAATGGTACAAGCACCTATATTTTTTGGCACCCTTCACCATGTTTTAATCCACCATCTGGCTATTCAGCAATTATGACAGTACCCACACGGTACAATTATATTGAAAATCAGGTTCAACAGCAGAGAAGTAAACTTTCACAACAGTCAGTAAAAGTATTCGACTATGCTTCCAACAGTTATCTTACTTCCACCAAAAATTTCACCTACGGCAATTCTGACCATAACTATCCAACACTAATTGAAGAAACCAGTTCCAGGCAGGATAAAGTTTATACATCGATCAAATATGTAGCGGATTATACAATTGGATGTTCACCGCAATCAGGAAGCATGGCAAGTAAGATATCTGCCATGAAGAGTCTTAACTTGATGAGTATCCCGGTAGAAAAACTGCAATACAGGGAAAATTCGGGTGGAGGTAACCGCCGTTATATCAGTGGCGTCTTTACTGAATATACATTGGGCTTGCCTGAAAAGATTTATTACCTGCAAGCTCAACCTATGCCTACCAGTGTCACAGCTTCAGAAGCTTCCTGCACATCTACTCAAAATATTAATAGTAATTACCGGCTTGTTGCGACAATGACTTATGATTCCTATATGAATCTTAAAGAAGAAATCAAAACTGATGATGTTCCTATTACCTATTTCTGGGGTTACGATAAAATTTATCCTGTTGCGAAAGTCGTTGGCAAAAATTATAGTGAGGCAACAGGGTCTGGGATCACGCAATCAGTGTTGGATAATCCTTCAAGTGAAACTACAATGCGTACAGAGTTAGACAAATTGAGGAACCTTTCAGGAGCTCAGGCCATCACCTATACTTTCAAACCTATGATTGGAGTTTCATCTGAAACCGATCCGCGGGGTCGTACTAAGACATTTGAATATGATCTGCTCAATCGTTTAGAGATTGTGAAAGACGAAGGTGAAATCGTTCAAAATTATAAATATAACTACGGACTTGGTTCTGTACCAACCATATCTGGTCAGACACTTTTTTATAACTCAGCTACTCAGCAGGATTTCACCAAATCAGGTTGTGCTTCGGGAACCTATGGCGATATAGTTACATACGTTGTTCCATATGGTAAGTATGCTTCCACCAGCCAGGATGATGCAAATTCAAAGGCATCTGCGGATAAATCAGCTAATGGCCAGGCTTATGCAAATAGCGTAGGGCTTTGCCGGTGGTACAATGCACTTAAGCATGTAAAGGTCTTTAAAAATGATTGTGCTTATGTACAGGGTTTTGGCGGATTTGTTTGGTATGATGTTCCCGTCGGTACATTTAAGTCTGCGGTAAGCCAGGCCGATGCAGATGCAATGGCTCAGGCAGATGTGACAGCTAATGGACAAGCTTATGCAAATACAAATGCTACCTGTTCCTGTGTAGCAGAGGGCCAACGGTTCATAAATGGCGTATGCGAAACCGGGCAACTTTATCATGGAAGCTCGGTTCAACAACCAAACGGTTCCTGGCAATGCGCTTACTATTATACATTCACCGATTCATACGTGACGGGCTATTACTATTACTATAGTTCAGAACCATGTCCAGTAGATGACTAAACCTTTTATCAACACCGGTAATAAAATATTATGAGATTATATTTCGCCCTACTACTAAGCTGCATATTTTCATACGTCACTGCTCATGCGCAGTTAAGTTCAGACAGAAACTATGTAAGCAAGATGGATATCCGGAAGCCTTCCATCACTACGCTTAGCCAGGCAGACGCACTTTCATCTACGCAGGACCGCTTCCAGCAAGTAAGCTACCTTGACGGATTGGGTCGTCCAATTCAGTCAGTGAATATAAAAGGCAGCAACGGCACAATGGATATTGTTATGCCCATTGAATATGATAACTACGGCAGGGAATTCAAAAAGTTTTTGCCCTATGTAGATGCAGGTACATCCTATGGAAGTTTGCGTAGCAGTGCAGTGACTGACCAGGCATACTATTATAATACTGCAAATACAGGGTCAGATGCCCCCAAAGATATAAGCCCCTATAGCCAGATATTTTTTGAATTTTCCCCATTGAATAGGGTTAAAGAAAATGGCGCTCCGGGTGAAACATGGCAGCCGGGAACTGGGCATGTAATAAAGCAAAAATTATGGTTTAATACCAGCACAGATGCTGTCAGGATCTGGAATGTAACTGAAGGAAGTTCCGGAAACTTTGGCACATATAGCAGTTCTTTAACTTACCAACCCGGTGAACTTTTTAAAAGTATTATTGAAGATGAACACAGCAAACAGGTAATAGAATTTAAAGACAGGGAAGGCAAGGTGATTTTGAAGAAGGTGCAATTAACCGCCTCCTCAGATGATGGAAGCGGTGCCGGTTATTCAGATTGGTTATCGACTTATTATATTTATGATGATCTCAATAACCTACGCTGTGTAATACAGCCTGAGGGAGTAAAGGCCATCGTTTCTACCTGGTCATTGACATCAACGTTACTCTATGAACAATGTTTCCGCTATGAATATGATGAAAGAGGAAGGATGGTAATGAAAAAAGTACCGGGAGCAGGTGATATATATATGGTCTATGACGCAAGAGACAGATTAATAATGACACAGGATGTTAATATGCGAAATGGCAGTCCGGCAAAATGGATGATAACAAAGTATGATGTACTAAACCGACCTATAGAAACAGGATTATGGAATAATGATGGAAACACATTCAGTACTCATATCTCTAATGCCGCTAATAATAGTACAGGATACCCCATTACCAGTTCGGGTTATGAAGAATTAACTAAAGTATTCTATGACGATTATAGTTGGCTTGCCGCAAATGCTAATCCTTTTACAACAACTTATGACAACAGTTACGACAGTTATTTTCAATTAGCTAGTAACAGTGTGTGGCCTTATGCCCAGGCTAATCTGCCAACCGATCAACTCAGGGGCATGGCAACGGGAAGCAAAGTTAAGGTACTTGGAACATCCACTTACTTATACAGCATAAGTTATTACGATAATAAAGGAAGAATTATACAGGTAAAAAGTAAAAATATAACAAATGGTACAGATATAGCTACTACGCAATACAGCTGGTCCGGGCAGCCAATGGTTATGATACAAAAGTTGGAAAAGCAGGGAGGCGGCGCACAAACAAGTGTAATAGTAACTCAAATGAGCTATGACGACCTGGGCCGGGTAAGCAAAACAGAAAAGAAAGTAAGCAATACCTTAGTCAATAGTGGCGCCATGGCTGCCTATAAAACTATAGCGGAGAATGAATATGACAAACTGGGTCAACTGAAGAAAAAGAAACTTGCCCCGGCATATAATAGCAATGCAGGACTTGAATCCCTAACATATGATTATAATATCCGTGGATGGATGCTGGGTATGAACCGTGAGTATGCGAAAGATGCCAACAGCACTAATTATTTTGGATTTGATCTTGGTTATGATAAAGCCGCCAATGGCCTTATCAATTCACAGAATTATAGTAACCCTCAATACAATGGGAATATCGAAGGAATGGTATGGAAAAGCAAGGGCGATGGAGAAAAAAGAAAATACGACTTTAGTTATGATGCAGCCAACAGGTTATTAAAAGCAGATTTTACCCAATACACCGGTGGCACATTTAACCAAACCGCGGGTGTGAACTTTACTATGAAAATGGGCGATGGTACTGGTTCAAATAGTTATGATGATAATGGCAATATCAAGCAGATGCAACAGTGGGGTTTGAATATTACAGGAAGTGCTCAAATAGACAATCTTGCATATCTGTATAAAACGAGCAGTAATCAACTGGCAAGGGTAACGGACTCTAATAACGACGCAAATACTAAACTGGGAGATTTTAAAGATGGTTCGAATAGTGGCACTGACGATTACGGCTATGATGTAAATGGTAATCTTACCCTTGACAACAATAAAGCCATCAGCACCATTACTTATAATCACCTGAACCTGCCCCTGGTTGTAACTGTGACTGGCAAAGGAACGATCACCTATACGTATGACGCCGCCGGAAACAAATTAAAAAAAGTAACAACAGAAGGCAGTGCAGTTACTACAACATTGTACCTCGCGGGAGCTGTATATAAAAATGATACATTACAATTCTTAGCACAGGAGGAAGGAAGGAACAGGTTTAAACCTGTAGCAGGTTCTACTCCTGCCAGCCTTCAGTATGATTATATGCTGAAAGATCATTTAGGGAATGTGCGAATGGTATTGACTGAAGAGCTACAACAGGATAAATACCCCGTAGCCAGCCTGGAGACTTCCAAATTGAATACCGAGGATGACTATTATACAATAGACCAATCGAAGATAGTCGATGCCAGTACAGTAACCGGCTTGCCAACCTATACTAACGATAACGGAATAGGCAATAATCCTGCGGATGCAACATTTGAAGCTGCAAATAGTCAGAAACTTTACAAACTCAACAGCAGCAGCAATAAAACCGGGTTGGGTATGACCCTAAAGGTTATGGCAGGTGATAAGCTAGATATTTTTGGAAAGAGTTACTATTTTCAAAATAACACCAGCGGTAGCAGCGCGAATAGTGCAGTGCCGGTGCTTGACATTTTAAGTGGCATGGTAGGTAGTGCAAATGGCGCGGTCCCGGCCGCAGGCCATAGTGATGTTACGGGATCAACATTAAATGGATTATCTACAACAACCACAGGAATTAGTGGGTTGCTTTCCGATCAAACTACGGAAAGTGCGAATAGTCCGCAGGTACCCAAAGCTTATATCAACTACTTGTTTTTTGATGAGCAGTTCAAATATGTAAGCGGCGGATTTAGTAAAGTTGGGACCAACAGCACAATAAAGAACCACTATTCTGAGTTACAAAATTTAACAGCTTCTAAAAGCGGATATATTTATATTTATGTAAGCAATGAGAGCCCGGTGAATGTGTTCTTTGACAATTTGCAGGTGGTGCATACCAGGAGCCCGATTTTAGAGGAGACGCATTACTATCCGTTTGGATTGTCAATGGCAGGGATAAGTTCGAAGGCACTCGGCTTCGGAGGCTCTGAAAACAAATACAAATACAACGGAAAAGAAGAACAAGCAAATGAGTTCTCAGATGGTTCTGGTCTTGAATGGTTGGATTAC
>JANMLJ010000145.1:0-6158 GCA_031372465.1 Chitinophagaceae bacterium
TTCGTCATGATTGTTCAAAATACTATTGCAAAATAATCTCTTTCGCCTTTTCGGAACTGATCACCGGCACTACTTCAAATTCCACCAGGTCTTTCCAATTATTGATCCACTCCTGTAATTTTTCCAGCGATTCACTTTCCATCAGCTGGTAGCAACCTGTAACAGATTCATTGATCCAGCTATTGATATAGGTTACTCCCTGTGGCAGCATCCTCCCCTTTTCAGCAAAACGTTCATACATAAATTTCGCTTTTCCGGGATGAAAACGTTCAATTATCATATATTGCATACACAAAATTTAGCATTCAACTATCCTTAAAGTTAAAAAATAAAAATAAGGAAAGCATTAATAGATTTTAACCTTCAGAAATTAAAATGATCATTGTAGCCACTGAATTACATGTACGTAGCTTCTGGCATTTTTTTGAATTTGCCCTAGTATCTGCCCGCTCCATGCAACAAGCAAAAAAAAACGCTGGCAATATTTATGCAGCCGGTAAAAATAAGAGCTGGAGAATTGGTTATACACTTACAGTTTGGGAAAATACAGAAGCCATGCTGGAATTCCGGAATACCGGCGCTCATAAGCTGGCCATGTCAAAAACCAGGAAACTATCACATCAATACAAAACATTACAATGGGAAAGTGATAAGCAACCGGATTGGCAGGAAGCTGGTAGCCGGCTTGCAGAAACTGCATTTAAAGTTTTAAAATAAAATTACTTTTGAAAGGAGAAGATTGCCAATAGCAGAATAACATAAACGAATTAATTTTTCCTCAAGATTAGTTTCGTGAATGAAAATTAATTGAAAAACTAAAGCCCGCGTATGAAAAATAATATTTTCCTGATAATAGTTTCCTTGTTACAATTTACACTCAATGCACAACAAATAACCAAACAGGATTATGAAAGAGCGGCATCTTTTCTTATGCGGAACATTAGCAATAAAAAAGTATATAACTGGTCGGTTACAGCAAACTGGTTTGCAGATAGCAGTGGTTTTTCCTATATAACGCAGAAAATAAATGAAAAGCTTTTCAATAAATATGATCTTTTTTCAAAGGTAGCCGGCCCATTGTTCGATCATGAACGATTGGCAAAATTGCTGACTAAACAGCTTAAAAAAACAATCAATGCTGCCGATTTACCGGTAACTGATATCCGGTATCTGGATAAAACACACTTTTCCTTTGCAGCAAGCGGCAAAACTTTTACACTAAACTTAACTGATTATACCCTTACCCCAAAAGAAGAGCAACGACCTAACCTGATGGAAAGAGTGTCACCAGATGGGCAGTGGATAGCTTATGCGGACAAATACAATCTGTATATCAAATCAACAAAAACGGGAGCTATAAAACAATTAAGCACTTCAGGAAAAAAGAATTATGAGTATGCCAGTTTTTATGGATGGGGAGAAATAATAGAAGGAGAAAACGGAGAAAGACCGACACATTTTCGTGTACAATGGTCGCCTGATTCAAAATGGATTCAAACATTTATTTGTGATCTCCGCAAAGGCCAAAAAATGTATTTGCTTGACTGGAGCATAGATACTTTGTACAAACCAAAATTACTTTCGTATTACAGGGGTTCGCCCGGCGATACAGATATGGTTTATATGACACCGGTTTTATTCAATGTAGAAACAGGTGAAGAAATAGTAAAAGATGATTTTCGTAATGTCAATGCTGCTTCCTTTGAATGGTCAGCTGAACCCGGCATTATTTATATTGAGAACCAGGTGCGGGGCTACCAGCAGGTAGATCTTTACCGATATAATACTGCTACAAAAAATCAATTGGTATTATACAACGAAAAAAGCGCCACTAATATTGATACGTATCGTTCCTGGAATGTAGAAGAATGGGGGAAAATTATTATCGCCTCTGAAAAAGATGGATGGAGACAGCTTTACCTCC
The DNA here is from genome assembly GCA_031372465.1 of Chitinophagaceae bacterium. Taxonomy (GTDB): domain Bacteria; phylum Bacteroidota; class Bacteroidia; order Chitinophagales; family Chitinophagaceae; genus JJ008. The sequence continues at coordinate 1,925 of JANMLJ010000145.1, forward strand.
AGGACAGGAAAGAAAAAAAGATTAGCCCGATTACTAATGGAGCATATTATATAAATGACATCTCCTTTATTGATATAAAATCAAAAAACATACTCTTTATTGCTTCCGGAAAGGAGGCAGGAAGAAATCCTTATTACCAACATTTCTACCGCATTGGTCTGGATGGAAAATCTGCAATCCTTCTAACACCGGAGAATGCTAATCACGATATTTCTATTTCACCGGATGGCAAATATTTTGTTGATAATATATCAACGTATGATCAACCTACTAAAACGGTGCTAAGAGAATCCGCTTCCGGTAAAATTATTCAGGAATTGAGTAAGGCTAACATTGATGGTTTGCTTGCGATGAATTACCGTTTTCCGGAAGCATTTACGGCAACCGGACGGGATGGTGTCACTACTATTTATGGAGCCATCTGGAAGCCATCAACTTTTGATCCAACTAAAAAATATCCGGTTATAGATCAAAGTTATACAGGGCCGCATACTAATATGTTTCCCCGCAATTTTTCTATGGCCATCAGCAGAGGCAACCAGGCTTTGGCTGAATTGGGATTTATTGTTGTATGTGTTGATGGACTTGGTACGGCCGGAAGATCCAAATCATTTCATAATGTGTCGTATAAAAATATGGGGAAGAACCTGACTGATCATGTACTGGCCATAAAAGAAATGGGAAAAAAATATAGCTGGATGGATAGTAACCGTGTAGGAATTTTCGGACATTCGGCCGGCGGGTATGATGCAGGACATGCTATGCTGGAATTTCCAGATTTTTATAAAGTGTCGGTAGCAAGTTCTGCCGATCATGATTTCAGGATGGAAAAAGATTGGTGGCCGGAAATGTATATGGGATGGCCGGTGGATTCCACGTATAATGAGGTTTCTAATATTACTATGGCGAAAAATCTGAAAGGAAAATTATTGATCGTACATGGTGGTATAGATGAAAATGTAAACCCCTCAGCTACCTTTAAATTAGCCGAAGCATTGGTAAAAGCCGATAAAGAATTTGATATGCTCATCTTTCCCGGTCAGCACCATGGTTATACCGGAAAAGTTGCTGAATACTTCAATAAAAAATTATGGAATTATTTTGTGGAGCATTTGTTGGGGGTAAAACCAATCTGGGATTTCCAGTTAGCGCAATAAGTGGAAAAAAAGAGAACCCTTATTTCACCGCCAATAACAATGCCATCGTTGCCCAGTTAGTTCCGGCTGCAGAAATAAATTGATTATCGCCATGAGGAAACCCGCTGTCAACATAAGGCACAGATGGAAAGGAACGTGTTTGGACCTTCCAGGATCCATCAGTATTCTGCGTACGTAATAAAAATGCAATACCATTTTGGTACACCGGCGATTCGGTAATTAATTGCCCGGATTGATACAAGGCATATAATGCCTGACCGGTGGCATATGCATCCGCTGGCAATAATTCTAATTGCGACCATCCCCCATCGTTATGTTGAGTGGCTATCAATTGTTGAGCTTGTTGGCGTATAAAATTCGTATCGCCTTTGGCCCAGGTAAGACCAAGTAACTGGAAAATTTTTTCTTCATTGGCTACTGGCTTTGTTTCCATTAACCATGCTTTGGCAGTGGCCACTTTTTGCTGAATATTCTGTTGAAAGATAGCAGGCAGATAAGCCTGTATTCCCTTTATTGCCATAGCTGTGGCCGAAAAAGAATAATATTCGATCGGAGGTCTTGCATTTGGTGCTACCCAACTACCGTTTTTCAATTGACGTTGCAATATATTTTTGGCAAGCAATTCAATGGTTTTATCGGGTGAAACTTTATTGGCTGCAAATGCCCAGAGATCATACCCACCGCTGATTACAATAGCTGCCGGGTCACCATTCTGTGCCATGTAATGCTTTCGCTGCGTCCAGTTATAATGAATACTGTCAAGTGCTTCATTCCGAATTCTATCTTGTATCGCAAATCCTTTTTCTTTAGCTAGTGAAAAAGCAACAGCACCAATTCCCTGGCCATGGCAACTATGACATCCCCCTGCATTTAGTAGAAATGTATGGCTGCTACTTTGCAATAATGGAAGGCTTTTATTTATAGCGGTTTTAATTTCTGCCTGATCAATTGAATAGTCAGGAACTGCAGTAAATCCAGCAATAGCAAGGGCAATAACTGCGGTAAATAGCCATTTTTTCATAAAAAAATAAAATAATTCAATAATATAAAATTAATTACTCCTTCGCTCCTGCCTTTCTTAATAAAGCAACGGTTGCAGTATTTCCCTTTTTTAAAGCCCAGGCCAAAGCAGTATTTCCCCGATTATCTTTCAGATGCAAGGTTGCTCCTTTTTCCAACAATGCCTGTATTACAGCGGGATTATCATGCTCATTATATATAGCCCACATTAGAATTGTCATTCCATCAATATCTTGTTCGTCTATACCGGTTGCTTTAGGTAACAGGGCCTTTATCATTTCAGGATCTCCAGTTATTACCGCATAAGATAAGGGAGTGGCTTTATAACTATCTTTTACATTAACATAAGCACCATTGGCAAGCAACCATAACACCATTTCTTTGTTCAACGATTTAATAGCTAAGAATAATGCGGTAAAATCATCTAACCCTTTTTCATTGATATCAACCCCACTATTGATGAGCAGGCGTGCAAGGGATGTGTCACCATATGTTGAAGCCAGAAGTAAGGAATTTTCTTTGCGATTATTTACTACAAGCGGATCTCCTTTATACTGAAGCATTATCCGTACCATCTCCGTTTGCGCTTGACCTACACAAGCAGCAAGGAAAGCGGTATTGCCGGTACTGGTTCTGATATTTACATCAGCTTTATACTCCAATAGTAATTTTGTTTTTTCCAGGTCATGTGAACACCAGAGGATGGCCGTTTCACCCAATTTATTTTTTGCATTGGGATCTGCACCATTTTGCAATAGCTGCTTCATGCAAACTGCCGTTGAATACATAGCTGCATACATCAGCACGTTATCACTATCATCATCCACAACGGATATGTCAGCGCCGTTTTTTAATAACGAACTTACAATAGCTGTATCATTATTCGTTATAGCGGTTAATAATGTTGACGTGGATTGGGAAAAAGATAAGAAAGCAGATAACTGCCAGAAAATAAAAAGCAAGCCAAAAAAGAATAACCGTCTCATTGGTTTTTGTTTATGACAAAATACAGAAATAAATATAAATACACTCAGCTATAAAAGAATTAAACCCATCTCCTGTTTATATAATATTATTACTAACCATTTCCAATTTATTCTTTTCCCAGAAATACTTCCCCGATATTTTTTCTGAAAAGTTCATCACCTGCTTCCATTCTTTGTGCATATAAAGCAATGGCATCGGGACCGGCTACATAACGCAATATCTTTTTCCCATCTGTTGCCGCTGTGAAAACTACTTCTGCAATCTGTTCAGCAGTAGAATGTGATTTTCTTCTTTTGGGATCCATAAAAGCCTGTAAAGCTTTATCCAATAATTTAGTATAGGCAGGGTGTTCGGAAAGAACAAGTGATCGGCTGGCAAAGTCGGTTGAAATTCCCCCGGGAGAAACTGTTTTAACTTCAATTCCAAACTTATTAAGTTCAAAGGCAAGGCTTTCACTCCATCCTTCCAACCCCCATTTAGTTGCATGATACACTGAATTAAAAGGAAATGCCACTAATCCGCCAATTGATGTAGTAGTAATAAAAATACCTGCACCTCTTTCACGAAAAAACGGAATAAATGCTTTGGTAACACGCATAACACCTAATAAGTTGGTATTGATTTGCTGCGTAATCTGTTCATCTGTTGTTCCTTCAAATGGCCCGGCTAAACCATAACCAGCATTGTTAAACACAACATCAACATGGGCTATTGAAATTGCTTTTGTTACTGCCGTTTCAATCTGTTTGATATTCGTAACATCCAGGGATAATAAAGTAATCCCGTCTATTTTATTTAATTCGTTTTCCTGATCAGGGTTACGCATTGTGGCAATTACATTCCAACCTCTTGCAGCAAATAATTTTGCTGTTGCTTTGCCCAGGCCGGAAGAAGCTCCAGTAATAAAAATTGTTTTTTTCATTTCAACTATTTGGCTATACAATGTAGTTTAATTTTTATAGATGGTCAAACAGCTGAAAAAACGGTTAAAAATTAAAGATCAACTGTTCATAAATGTAATTCTCTCTTAATTTCAAAGTAATACAGCGATTATTCCTTTTATGTGTTGT
>JANMLJ010000175.1:0-2163 GCA_031372465.1 Chitinophagaceae bacterium
AAAACAAAAATGCGTTACCGGGGTGTAGCCTGGGGCAATGCCAATTTTGCCCTCGTATTTGAAGCCCTTACCGGTAAGCAACAAACGCAAACAAGCCGTTACAATCCATCTAACGGTGATATGGAGAAAATAATGGAAAGAAATACCACCGATGCCTATACTAATCCGGGTAATCCTGTCACGGAAAAAAACCAATGGGGACGGGATGTGGTAAAATTGATTGACAACGGCACTAAGCTGCTGATGAATAACCCCTCCGGGAGTTCACCAAAAGGTGATCTACCCTTTCTGGCCACCTTTGACCTTGGCTCTAAAAAGATGGATATTATCTGGCGCAGTGATGAAGGTTATTTTGAAAACATCGTGAAAATATTGAACGTAGATAAACTGGAGCTGTTGACAAGAAGAGAAAGTGAAATTGTAGTTCCGAATTACTGGATCAAAAATTTAAGAACAAAAATTGCAGACCGGCAAATCACCCAGTTCACCAACCCCTATCCGCAACTGGAAGGAGCAAGCAAAGAAAAAATAAGATACAAGAGAGCCGATGGTGTGGACCTGACCGGCGATTTGTATTTACCCAAAGGATATAATAAAGCCAAAGATGGTAAACTACCTGTATTTATCTGGGCTTACCCGGCGGAATATAATTCTGCCGCCGATGCCGCGCAGATCCGTGGAAGCGAACACCGGTTTACCTTATTGAACTGGGGCTCGGCTATTTTTTATGTTACTCAGGGATATGCCGTGTTGAATAATGCCGAGATGCCAATCGTTGCAACAAGCAAAGACAAAAAGCCCAATGATAATTTTATAGAACAATTGACCATGAATGCAGAAGCTGCAATCAATATACTGGATGGAATGGGTGTAGGCGACAAAAACCGTGTTGCCGTTGGCGGGCATAGTTATGGTGCATTTATGACAGCGAATTTACTGGCACATACCAAACTTTTTAAAGCGGGTATTGCCAGAAGCGGTGCGTATAACCGTTCATTAACGCCCTTTGGTTTTCAGAATGAAGACCGTACATACTGGCAGGCACCTGATCTTTATGATGCGATGAGTCCATTTATGTATGCGGATAAAATAAAAACACCGATACTGATGGTACATGGCGAAATGGATGATAATACCGGAACTTTTCCGATACAAAGTGAAAGGATGTTTAATGCCATAAAAGGAAATGGCGGCACGGCCAAATATGTAAGTCTGCCTTACGAAGCACATGGTTATCGCGGTAAAGAAAATATTCTGCATATGCTGAATGAACAGTTTACCTGGTTGGAGAAGTATGTAAAGAATGCGGGGAAGAAGGATGATAAGAAAGGGTTTTAGGAAAGATCGGATTGTCCTAACAACAATTTGAAACGTATAATACTATGTGATTTATTATCAATAGCAAAATATTTGGTTAGCAGCGTCTTATATCATAAGTCGAAGTGTTATGCGTCATGCTAACAAACACCTCAACTCCAAAACTATAAGCTGAAAATATGGAAGTACATGCCCACACTCACACCCCAAGAAAAAAATGGACCCATTATTTCTGGGAGTTTTTAATGTTGTTCCTCGCTGTATTCTGCGGATTTTTGGCGGAGTACAAGCTGGAGCATGTAATAGAGCATCAACGGGAGAAACAATACATGATATCAATGATAAAAGACCTGGAGTCTGATACAACTTCCCTTAATGAAGGCTTTCCAAGAAAAGATGGAAGGATAAAAGCCATTGATTCTTTATTTGATTATTTTTCAGCCCACCCCGGTACAAATAAAATTCCCGGTTATGTGTACAGGCTTATGGCCAGAGCAACCTGGGACCGGAGCTATGATCGTAATAGTGTAACGTTCAACCAACTAAAAAATTCCGGTGGCATGCGGCTTATCCGAAGATCAATTGTGGCTGATTCTCTTTCATCATATGATCATGCATGGGAGAGGTCAGATTTCTGGAGACAATTTTACCGGGAACAACAGAAGGCAATTGTAGAGTTCATGGGTGCCATTATCAACGATAATTCTTTGCTGACCTGGTACCGGAACAATACATCACATAACCCCGTTGCCAATATCCCCGACAGTATATCTATTGAAATAAATACGGCCCAGCTGCTGCCTTTGCTGAATTACTTGTCCAGACAGAAATCATATACCCTGCAGG
>JANMLJ010000586.1:0-2175 GCA_031372465.1 Chitinophagaceae bacterium
TGGGCCTTACCATCCGGTATAATTTTGGCATAAAACCAAAAGAAGAAAAGAAGAATGGTTTTGATGCACCTGCTGATCCAAATTAGGGATTTCACGCAAAATTTCTCGCTAAGCACGCAAAGGAGCAAGGAAGCAATTTAATAAAGCTTTGCAGTTCATATTTTTTCCTGACTTCATCATTTCCCCGTCAAAACTAACCACCGTCCTCTGTAACCCTTGCTAACTAAGGAAAGTTGTTTTTGTTTTGGGTGTCCCCAAATTGTTTTTTGTATTTTCATGGCATGTTTTTTCGTAAAAAGAAGAATAAGTCAGGGGTCATCAGTGTTCAAATTATAAGTAAGAGCAATGGCAAGTACAAGTTGATAAAAACGATTGGGAGTTCTGCCGATGATTTAGTTATTGATAAATTAGTAGAGCAGGCTAAAAATTATATGCTTCATTACGGAGGGCAAACTACGTTGGATTTTATATTGGGCGATGATCAAAAATACTTTCAATCTATTTATGAAAATATACAGCAGGTTCAATTATTGGGACCCGAAATTGTTTTAGGAAAACTCTTTACTGAAATAGGTTTTGATGCAATTGAGGATGAGTTGTTCAAACATTTAGTTATTGCCAGATTAATATATCCTGTAAGCAAATTAAAAACCATTGATTACCTGCAAAAGTATAAAGGCATTACACTTGCAGCGAACGATATTTATCGTTATCTGGACAAGTTGCACAGCACACAAATAAAGCAAATACAATCCATAAGTTTTAACCATACTTTGCAATTATTAAACAATCAATTGAGTGTTGTTTTTTATGATGTAACAACTATTTATTTTGAAGCCCCGGATGAAGATGATTTACGTAAAACAGGTTTTAGTAAAGATGGCAAACACAGTCAGCCACAAATATTACTCGGCTTATTGGTTAGCGAAAATGGTTATCCTTTAGACTATGAAATTTTTGAGGGCAATACTTTTGAAGGTCATACGATGTTACCTGTAATAGAAGCCTTTAAAGCTAAGTATAATATGCAACAACTCATTGTTGTAGCCGATGCCGGACTAATGTCTAATAAAAACATTAATGAGTTATCAGATAAGCAATATGACTTTATCATAGGCGCAAGAATAAAAAACGAAACACAACAATTACAAGCCCAAATATTAGCGGCTCTCTTAGAGGATGGACAAAGTATAGAAATAAAAAAAGATGCAACTCAGAGAATAATTTTAAGCTATTCCACAGCCAGGGCATTAAAAGATGCACACAACAGAAACAAGGGATTAGAACGCTTAAAAAAGCAACTTGCATCAGGTAAACTTACCAAGCAGCACATCAACAATAAAGGCTATAATAAATGCCTGAAATTAGAAGGAGAAATTAAAATAACAATAGATGAAAGTAAATTTAAAGACGATGCAAAATGGGATGGATTAAAAGGATACATAACCAATACAATCTTAAATAAAGAAACCGTTTTAGAATATTATAAACAGTTATGGCAAATTGAAAAAACATTTAGAATAACAAAAACAGATTTAAGGATAAGGCCCATTTATCATTTTAAAAAAAGAAGAATAGAAGCTCATATATGCATTGCATTTGTAGCTTGTAAACTTTACAAAGAACTGGAAAGACAATTAAAAACAAAAGGAACAAACCTTAGTGCTGAGAAAACTATTGACATTCTAAAAACAATTTATGGCTTAACCATAACATTACCTCAGTCTAAAGAGACAAAATTGATGCTTTTGGATAAAACTGATGAGCAGAAATTAATTCTAAAGCTGTTTGAGTGATTTTGGGTGTCCTATTGATGAAGTCGGGAGTTCTTCAATAATGAATCCAACACCTGGTGATATTTTTCAAAATCATTCAGGTTATTGTGTTTGCCATTTTCAATAGTTATAAACTGATCAGTATTTTTTAAATATCTTTTCAATTTTAATGCACGGCGATAAAAAGTAACTCCGTCATTTGTACCATGAAATATGGTAACCGGTTCCTTAACCTCTTCCAGATAATTCCATAATGGAATATGGTATTCAGACATATAAGTAGCCGGGTATATCAATGAAAAGGAATTAAAGAGATCAGGAATGCTGTAATAAGGTGTTTCAAGGATTAATTTCCTGCAATGCGTAACAGAAGCTACATAGGTTGCAATTCCGGTTCCAA
>JANMLJ010000227.1:0-1544 GCA_031372465.1 Chitinophagaceae bacterium
GATGAATGGTTACTTGCCGGTGAAACAAATGGATCCGGTATGAATAACTATTGCAAATGGTTTCATGTAACGGAGCATTTTGCAAATCACCGCGGGCAAATAACCTGGTACAGCAAACGCCTGAAGGGTAGTGGTTCTTGATGTAGAAACAACTACTATGGCGAGTAGTTGAAGGCTTTGGCGTTGGAATAGAAGTACCCGGTTTTCTGTTGCTTTCTTTGTAATAACCAAAAAAACAAGAATAATTCTGGCAGAAAAAATGACCAATTCTCTTAATCCTTTCTCCTTATTTTATTTTATCTTGTACTTTAACAAGACCGGTAATAGTTTACTGCTTATCTAAACCATGTTGAAGACAATATTATTATCGCTGTTCTTATTCTTTTGTACTATTCTGATTTCAGCCCAGGCCTTGCCCAATATGCCTGGTAAAACACCTCCCAACATCATACTCATTATTGCCGATGATCTTGGCTACAGCGACCTTGCCAGTTACGGAAATAGCCAGGTGCATACTCCCAATATTGATTCGTTGGGAATAAAAGGTGTCCGTTTTACACAGGCTTATGTTACCTCTCCGATATGTGCTCCATCCCGTATGAGCATTATAACCGGGCGATATCAACAAAGGTTTGGAGCAGAGTTTATGCTGTACGACAAGTTTGATGCTTCAGTAAAGAAAAAAATAAAAAAACAATTTTTTTCTTTCAATAAAAAATCAACCGGTATTTCGACATTGAAGCCCCATTTTCTTTTAGATCGCTCAGTTTATGTAACTGACCTGCCTGCCCATGAAATAACCATAGCAGAACTGCTTAAACAAAAAGGTTATGCAACGGGTTATGTTGGTAAATGGAACCTGACCTCTTCGCCGGATGTATTTCCGGATATGCAGGGGTTTGATTACAGTTATTATTTTGACGGTGCCCTTAGCCGTTATGTTGATGACCCGGTTGATACTAACCTGTACATCAATATGCATTTGCCCTGGGCTTTTTCTGAAATTCCTGCCTGGGCACCAAGACATGGATCTACAGCAATAAAAGAGTGGAGAGCTATCGTAAAAGATTCCGGCTATCTTACTTTTTCGCTGGCCGGTAAGGGTATTGATTTTATTGAACGTAATAAAAAAAAGCCTTTCTTTCTTACGCTTTCTTTTAATGCGCCACATGACCCTTTCCAGGTTCCTAAAAAATATTATGAACGCATTCATACCGAAAAAGATTCGGTACGGCGTGTTTACTATGGTATGATCGAAGCACTGGACGATGCCGTTGGCACTGTAATAGAAAAATTGAAGCAGGAAGGATTGATTGATAATTGTCTTATTTTATTTATAAGTGATAACGGTGGCGCCACTTATACCCGTGCCACTAGTAATGCGCCTTTGCGGGGTGGGAAAGCTACCCATTTTGATGGAGGCATTGCTGTTCCTTTTTTTATGCAATATCCTAAAGGATTGAATGCACGGCAATCGTATAATAAGCCCGTTTCATCAACGGATATTTACCAAACTATAGCAGCTGTAAGTGATGCAACAATTG
>JANMLJ010000231.1:0-2019 GCA_031372465.1 Chitinophagaceae bacterium
AGCGTGATGGTAAAGGCAACAAGCAATAACAATCTTTGTTTCATACTAATTTATTTTTTGATGTGACACTGGCCTATGTGAAGGCGGGACAAAGTAAGGGAATCTGTTCATTAATATCGCACCATTTATCATTTTTGACACGGTGGTTACTAAAGAAAATCAGCAATCTTTAAAAAAAGTTAGGGTTTGGCTTTCTCTAAAAGGAATTTTGTCAGAATAAACCACCTGTTTATACCTTTGTAAAAAAATACAGCAGTATGAACCCAACTACCCGAAACAACCATGAAATTGATTACAAGATCTATGGCGAAGAATTACAATTTGTAGAAATAGAATTAGACCCGTCTGAAACAGCCATTGCTGAAAGCGGTGCTATGATGATGATGGACGACGGTATTACCATGCAGAGCATTTTTGGTGATGGCTCAGCTCAGCAGCCAACTGGTTTTCTCGGCAAACTGATGAGTGCCGGGAAAAGGGTACTGACTGGTGAAAGTTTATTTATGACGGCTTTTACCAATGATGGGCAAGGAAAAAAGCGAATAAGTTTTGCCGCACCTTATACCGGAAAAATTATTCCCATGGACTTACAGGCCCTGGGGGGAACGATCATTGCGCAAAAAGATGCATTTCTCTGTGCAGCAAAAGGAGTAAGTGTGGGTATTCATTTTCAGCGGAAATTAGGTGTAGGTATTTTTGGTGGAGAAGGATTTATTATGGAAAAGATAGAAGGTGATGGAATGGCTTTTATGCATGCCGGAGGATTTATCATCGAAAAAGAATTAAAAGCCGGTGAAATTTTAAAAGTAGATACGGGATGCCTGGTGGCGTATATGCCATCCATATCTTTTGATATCGAAATGGTAAAGGGAGTAAAAAATGTTTTATTTGGCGGGGAAGGTTTATTCTTTGCCAGGCTACAGGGCCCGGGTAAAGTATGGATACAATCATTGCCTATCAGCCGGCTGGCCGGAAGAATTGTAGCGTATGGAACTGTTCACCGTAAGGAAGAGGGAGGTATATTGGGAGGATTGTTGGACGGAAGAGGATAATAGTAAATCAATTGCTTTAATTGACTTCTCCTATAGCCGGCCTTTCTAGTAATTATAAAAATGATTATGAACGGGAACTTTTAAAATTGTCGAGCCGGATTAAAGAGTTGCCAACCTTAGAAAAGGGTTTTCTAAGATGAAATAAACTTTATAAAGGTTGGCAACCCTTGCGACAATTTTAAATGCACCCTTATGAACTGCCGGTAATGGGTATAAAGGTTTATCATGCATAGAATAGTTGGGCAAAATATGTTCAAGCCGGAAAACACACCTGGAATCCTGATTTAATAATACAATAATTCTGGCAGATGAATTTTAGGGTAAGCAGGTGTTTATTTATTTCTCTTTTTTTAATGGTATGTTATGATTTGTATGCCCAACACTCTCTCCCCGATAGCATTTCAGCACTTTACACCTCTGCAAATATCAACTTTGATGGCAGGATGGATGACTCGGCCTGGCAACAAGCTTCCGTCATTGAAAATTTTACCCAAAAAGAATTAGACTTTGGAAAACCCTCTTCTGAAAAAACAAAAGTGGCTATACTTTATAATAAACTGGCATTATACATTGGTGTATGGTGTTATCAGCAGGATGTAAATAAGATCAATGCTAAATTTCTGCAACGGGATTTTGATTATGAGAATGATGATAATTTCCAGGTTATCATTTCTCCTTTTAATGATAAAAGAAATGGATACTTATTTGTTATCAATCCGCTTGGCGCAAGGGCCGACCTGTTGGTTTCAGGAGGCGAAGAAGGAAATAAAAACTGGAATGGCGTATGGGATGCCAAAACAACCAGGACGGATGAAGGATGGTTTGCCGAAATACGAATTCCGTTTAATTCATTGCAATTTAAAAACCAGGTGAAACATACCTGGGCAATTAATTTTGAACGAAATATCCGCTCAAAAAATGAACAGGTATTATGGCAGGGCTGGACAAGAGACTGTTCTATCTTCTG
>JANMLJ010000240.1:0-2052 GCA_031372465.1 Chitinophagaceae bacterium
CCTGATTCACAAGTAGTGCTTTTGACGACAAATGAAAAAGTTGCGGAAAAAATTATTCATGCCATTACCGATCAACTGAAGGAATTACCCAGAAAAGAAATAACAGAGCTGGCTTTACAAAACAGTAAAGCAATTATTGTAAAAGACTTGGAAGAAGCAATCACTTTGTCAAATTTGTATGCACCAGAACATTTGATCCTGGCTTGTATAAATGCCGGAGAGTTATCCAATAAAATTGTATCAGCCGGCTCTGTTTTTATAGGCAATTATTCGCCTGAAAGTGCCGGAGATTATGCCAGTGGAACTAATCATACATTGCCGACAAATGGGTATGCAGCGATGTACAGCGGTGTATCAATAGATAGTTTTGTAAAAAAAATAACGTACCAGCAATTAACAAAAGAAGGCCTGGAAAATATTAGCAATACCGTAATGACAATGGCAGCAGCAGAAGGATTAGCTGCACATAAAAATGCGGTGGCCATACGACTAAAGAAATAATTATGGAGTTCAGTATAGAAAATCTTGTAAGAGAGAACATTAAAAAAATGAACCCTTACTCATCAGCCCGGCATGAGTTTAGCGGTGAGGCCAGTATTTTTCTGGATGCCAATGAAAATTCATTTGGCTCTCCCCTCCCTTCGCCAGCTGGTGGAGAGGGATTAGGAATGAGGTTCAACCGTTACCCGGACCCGCTTCAGCTAAAACTTAAAGAAAAAATCAGCACTATCAAAGGAGTACCCGCACAAAATATTTTTTTAGGCAATGGCAGTGATGAAGCTATCGATCTGTTATTTAGAATTTTTTGTGAACCACAGAAAGACAATGCGATCATTTTTCCTCCTACCTATGGTATGTACGAAGTTTGTGCTGAAATGAATGATGTAGCCATTAAAAAAGTTCCCTTACTGGATAATTTTCAACTGGATTTAGCCGCCATTGAAAAAGCCATCGATAAAAATACTAAACTGATTTTTATCTGCTCACCCAATAACCCAACCGGTAATAGTATTAACAGAACCGATATTGAAATATTGCTGAATAATTTCGATGGACTGGTAGTTATTGATGAAGCTTATATCAATTATGCCAAACAAATAACATTTATACCTGCACTCACAGAATATCCTAATCTTATCATACTTCAAACTCTTTCCAAAGCATGGGGCTTAGCAGGTCTCAGGCTGGGTATGGCTTTCGCAGGACAACCAATTATTAACTATTTCAATAAAGTAAAATATCCTTATAATATTAATACGGCCACTCAGCAATTGGCTATAGAAGCATTGGGAAATATTTTTAGTGTAAATAACTGGACAAAAAAAACGGTGGAGCAAAAAGAATGGCTGATAGCAGAGCTGCTTAATTTATCGTTTATTCAAATCGTTTATCCATCTGATGCTAATTTTATATTAGTCAAATTAACGGAAGCGAAAAAAATACATGCCTACCTGTCAGCTAAAGGTATTATCGTCCGCGACCGCTCTACGGTTATATTATGTAACGATTGTCTTCGAATCACCATTGGAACACCAGCGGAAAATAAAATACTCATTGAAGCTTTAAAAGCATATACTACATGAAAAAAATATTATTTATTGACCGGGATGGAACCTTAATAAAAGAAGCCCCTCCTACTTATCAGATAGATTCTTTTGATAAGCTTGAATTTTACCCGGATATGTTTACCTGGATGGGAAAAATAGCCCGGGAACTTGATTTTGAACTGGTACTGGTTACCAACCAGGATGGTTTAGGCAGTTTGGCTTACCCGGAAGAAACATTCTGGCCTGTTCAGCATTTTGTAATGAAATGCCTGGAAAATGAAAATATAATATTTAGTAATATACATATTGACAGAACATTTGCAGCTGACAATGCCTCTACCCGCAAACCTGCAACCGGTATGTTAACGCAATACCTTAACAATGCCGCCTATGATATTCCCGGATCCTTTGTTATCGGCGACAGGATTACAGATGTTCAATTGGCAAAAAATATTGGCAGCAAAGCAATCTGGATAAATAATGATGAAAGCCTTGGTGCTGCAGA
>JANMLJ010000243.1:0-5611 GCA_031372465.1 Chitinophagaceae bacterium
AAAAAATAACAGAAAAGAAAGATATTAAACCCGGATACACTATAAAATATGACAAAGTAAACAACTCTATCAATGAACCAGAAATAGAGCTTACCCCTTTGTTAAATTAATTTTATATATACAAAATGCAATTGCTTTTCAAATTGTATGTATATTCAGTAACCAAAAGAACTTTATGAAATACAATAAATCACCCTGGGGATATTGTTGCTTATTCATTTTATTTTCCACACCCGTTTACGGGCAACATCCTACCGGAGAGTTTGTCAATAAGTCAATAACCCTCAGAAGTGATTACCCTTCCAAAAGTGTTGTATTGACAAATATGGCTGATTATGGAATTGGTGATTTATCGCCGTTGCTTATTGCGGGTTCCTGGTTAGAAAAAGGCAGAAAGCTTGAATGCAGGTCTTTACTCGAGTTCAATTATACTACCCTTCCGGAAATGCTTATCAACGACCCTTCGCTTTTACATTCAGCAGAATTGATCTTATACCCTGTCAATACAACGGATCTGGCAAATGATTTGAACAAACCTGGAAAATTTATAGTGAAGCGGGTAATAGAAAAATGGGAAGATTCGCTGATTGTTTGGGACAATCAACCATTGACCGATTCATCCTTACAAGTGACTATTGATATAAAGGTAAAAAACAAAAAAAATCCTGTTGCTATTGATGTTACAAAATTAGTAAAAGACATGCTTCGCCTGGGTAATAAAGGCTTTATGATTTGTCCGGAAAATTCACGGGAACCATCAATCGCTTCCGCAGAATTATTTGCTTCACCAAAAAATGAAAACGAAAAACTCCGGCCAATACTGGTAATTGATTACAAATACCTGGCGGGTTCTTCTGTTACTCAACCGCTAAATAGCGGAGGAGGCAGAGCACAGCAATTAAGATTACAACAAAATCCACCAAATAGAACACAAAAAAGTAACCAGGTTAATAATTAATGTTTTCAGTGTAGTTCGTCCTATCTTACACAAAACATTACTAGTAAAATGCTTTCAGCAGCTACTATTAAACTACTCCGGATTCCTTTCTCTGTTTTTTTATCGCCCTTATATTTTTTTGCGTTATCACAAGTACCCTTTATTAACTGGGGTAAGGCCGCACTGATATTTTTTATTCTGCACTTATTAATTTATCCAGCCAGTAATGGTTACAACAGTTATATGGACAGGGATACAGAAAGTATCGGTGGTTTGGAAAATCCTCCCTTACCATCCCGTCAACTTTTTTGGATCACGATTGTATTAGATGGTACAGCCATTTTGCTGAGTTTATTAATTAGTCCTTTGTTTGCAGGGGTGATCGTATTATATATTGGCGCTTCCAAAGCATATAGTTACCGGGGCATCCGGTTAAAAAAATATCCGGTGATCGGTTATCTGACAGTAATAATTTTCCAGGGTGCTTTGACGTTTGCGTTGGTGTATTATGGAAGCAATGCAGACACTACATTATGGGTGCCCTGGCAGGGTATGATAATCTGTGCATTGCTGATTGGCGGTTTTTATCCGCTTACACAGATCTATCAGCACAAACAGGATAAAGCGGATAATGTGATAACGATCAGTTACCAATTAGGATATACCGGCACTTTTGTATTTTGTGCCCTTGTGTATGCTATGGCCTTGTCATTTATGGCACAATTTTTTATCCATAAAAAAGAAATTAAAAAATTACTGGTAATTAGCATCCTTTTTCTTCCCGTTATCGTTTATTTTATTAAGTGGTTTTTACAGGTACAAAAAAATAATGCAGCCGCTGATTTTAAAAACACCATGAGGATGAACTGGATTGCTGCTGCCTGTACTAATACCGCATTTATCATTTTAATAACCTGGAATTCTTTTGAGTAAAATAATAGCTATAGGTACCGCCGTACCTGCATTTAAACATGAACAATCAGCCATCCTTGATTTTATGCAACGGGTGTATGCCCTTACAGATGAAGAGCAACGCAAATTAAAATTTCTTTACCGGCAAGGTGGCATCGAAACACGCTATTCCGTTATTCCCGATTATAGTTTGCCGGCAACAGCATGGGCATTTTATTCCCCAACGGAGAATCTCGAACCATTTCCCAAGCTGGAAAAAAGAATGCAATGGTACCAGCAATACGCTGCACAACTTTCTTTGAATGCTGTCAATAAATGCATAGAAAATTTCACTGATCAGTCCATCACCCATCTTATCACGGTAAGTTGTACAGGTATGAGCGCCCCGGGTCTTGACCTTGAACTGCTGGAATTGTTAGATTTACCGCTTACTACTTTTCGCACATCGGTCAACTTTATGGGCTGCTATGCAGCTATTCATGCATTAAAGATTGCTGATGCCTTCTGCAAAGCGGATAAAAAAGCGAATGTACTGATCGTTTGTACTGAACTTTGTACGCTACATTTTCAAAAAGAACATAGTGTTGATAATATGACCAGCAGTATGTTGTTTGCCGATGGCGCAGCGGCAGTTTTAGTTACAGGCAATGAAGAACAGGAAGGTCTTTCCATTGAAAATTTTTATTCCATGGTTTCCCTGAAAGGGAAAAAGGATATGGCCTGGGAACTATCTTCCAAAGGCTTTTTGATGACACTGAGCAGTTATGTACCTGATATGATTGAAGGAGATTTTGATGTATTAGTAAGAGAGGCATTAAAAATGGCCAATCTTAGAAAAGAAGATATCACCAATTGGTGTATTCATCCCGGAGGTAAAAAAATACTGGAAGCTGTTCATAAAAGCCTGGGCTTTACCAACGGACAATTAGAACCTTGTTATGAAATTTTAAGAGATTTCGGTAACATGTCCTCTCCTACCGTGTTATTTGTATTGGAAAAAATAATGAAAAGTCTCAATTCGAAAGGGGAAAATACCATTTTTGGTGCAGCTTTCGGACCAGGCTTGACGATGGAAACATTTATTTTATCTGCATGATAAACCTACGACAACGCAGTTACCAGCAGGAATTAATGGATAGAGATGATATCCCCTTTGCTGACATGGCACAAACATTAAAAGAACTGAACATTATTAATACCAGACTGGGTGGACATGCCATTACGTTGCGAGGAGTAAAAAAATTACCTGACAATATTACGCCACTGACTATCTGTGAAATTGGGTGCGGTGGTGGTGATAATCTTTTTGCCATTTACAACTATTGTACAAAAAAAAATATACCCGTTACTTTTATCGGTATAGATATGAATACTGCCTGTATTGATTTTGCCAAAAAACAATACCCGCAACTGCCCTGTCAATGGATATGCAGTGATTATAAAGTGGTAAATTTTGGAGAAAATAAACCGGGTATAATTTTTTCGTCGCTCTTTTGTCATCACTTTACGGATGAAGATGTAGTGTTCATGTTGCAATGGTTGCTACAAAACAGCCGTTGCGGTTTTTTTATCAATGACCTGCAGCGGCATTGGCTGGCCTATTATCTGATTAAATACATCACAAAATTTTTCAGTAAATCATACCTGGTAAAAAATGATGCCTGCTTATCAGTAGCCCGGAGTTTCCGGAGAAAAGAATGGCAGCAGTTATTTCATAAAGCCGGCATCAAAAAGTATTCGATAAACTGGAAATGGGCTTTCCGTTATCTGGTAATAGCCGGCAAATAAAACTATTCAAACGAATTATACTAATTACCAAGAAGCAACTTCCTCCTTTCCCCTTCAGCAGGAGGAGATGTATGATGTAGCCATTACCGGTGGTGGTCTTGCCGGGCTTGCTCTTTCCATTCAATTAAAGCGTATGTGCTATACTGTTATACTTTTTGAAAAAGAGCAATACCCCTTTCACAAAGTATGCGGGGAGTATATCAGTTTAGAGTCGTGGGATTTTCTGAATGAACTGGGTGTTGACCTTGACGGAATCCATGTACCCATCATCAACAAGTTGCAGTTATCAGCGGTAAACGGGAAACTACTTGAACAGTCTTTACCGCTTGGTGGCTTTGGCATCAGCCGGTATAAACTGGATAGTACTTTAGTACAAATTGCCAGGGCGGAAGGCGTGGTTATACTGGAAAATACAAAAGTCAGTGATATCCGATATTCCGGCAATGAATTTATCATTGATACCTCCCGGCAACAATACCGCGCCAAACAGGCAGCAGGCAGCTATGGTAAGCGAAGTAATATTGATATAAAATGGAAAAGAACGTTTTCCTTCGCAGCTAAAAATAAACTTAATAATTATATTGGTGTAAAGTACCATATAAAAACAGATTTCCCGTCAGATACCATCGCCCTTCATAATTTTAAAAATGGGTATTGCGGAATGGTGAAAATTGAAGCCGATACGTATAATGTATGCTACCTGACCACCGCTGATAATTTAAAAAAAAGTAATGGAGATATACCCGAAATGGAAAGGGTGATTTTAAGCCAGAATCCCTTTCTAAAAAAACTATTTACTGATAGTACAATCATTTTCCCTGCACCACTTACTATTTCACAAATAAGTTTTGATAAAAAATCACAAGTAGAAAACCACGTACTGATGATCGGCGATGCTGCCGGAATGATTACGCCCTTATGCGGCAATGGTATGAGCATGGCGTTGCATGGCAGTAAAATTGCTGCGGGGCTTATTCATGAATTTCTTCAAAAAAATATTTCCAGGGCTGAAATGGAAAAGCAATATAGCGGGCAGTGGAAAAAGCAATTTGCACATCGTTTGAAAATGGGCAGAAGAATACAACGATTGTTTGGCAGTAAATGGTTAACCAATCTTCTGTTGACGCTGATAAAACCATTTCCAAAGCTTGTCAATTACCTGGTAAAAAAAACGCACGGGAAAACATATTAATTTCTGTAATGTCTCACCAGATAGCCGGGGTTTCAATTTATTTATTATCGAATTGAACCACGGAGACACATCGTCACAGAGAAACACAGAGCATCCACTGTGAAGCTCCCTGTTCACCCTGCCTCTGTGGTTTAAAAAATTTCAAACCCTAGTTATTGGGTAATAAACTTTCTATTATCTTGTGCATTTTCTTTATAACTAAAGTCATTTACCTTTGTACCATGGCAGAAGATTTAGCAATCATTACGGGCAATAAAACCGAACAATATCAATCCTTGATTCCACAAATCAACGGGATATTGGAAGGTGAGCATGACCTGGTAGCCAATATGGCAAATGTGGTGGCCGCTTTAAAAGAACAGTTTGGCTGGTTCTGGGTTGGATTTTATGTGGTAAAGCCCTCCCCCTTTCATTTATCCCCCGGCGTTTTTACAACGGACGAAACCACTGCGGCTATGCCTGCCAGTGAAAACGAAGAGCTTGTTCTTGCTCCTTTCCAGGGACCTGTAGCCTGCACCCGTATCAAAAAAGGCAGGGGTGTTTGCGGTAGCAGCTGGGAGCAGTCAAAAACACTCATTGTACCTGATGTAGAAAAATTTCCCGGTCATATTGCCTGCAGCAGTTTATCAAAATCAGAAATTGTAGTACCGGTTATCCGCAATAATAAAGTAGTAGCGGTACTCGATGTGGATAGTGATGAATATGACCAGTTTGATGAAATTGACAAAAAATATCTCGAAGAAATTGTGGATCTGATTGAATTTGCCCCTGTCTCCGCCGCG
>JANMLJ010000249.1:0-2014 GCA_031372465.1 Chitinophagaceae bacterium
TTCATCTAACTGATCTGATGATAGATATTCTTCGAGGTATTTATATAGTTCCCGTTCTTCAAAACGGATATGTGATTCAATAAGATTGGCCAGCCTGATAAAATCATGTCTGTCTGCTTCTTTATCTATTGATATAATAAGTTCCCGGATATAATCATGTTCCTTTTGTAACTGGATAACCATTGGATGTGCTAAAGGCATAAAGGGCACCAGCAATTTCTCTTCCTGGAAAAAATGCGGTTTTATATGATGTATCCAATACCAGGAAGTATATTTCTTCAACCTATCAATACTGATAGCATTCTCCAATCCTTCCCTGATTTTCCAAACATACAATAAACCGTCATGATGTTCCCGGCTTAATGGCTGTAGCTGAGCACTTCTTTTTATTGGGTGTTGTCCATCCATATTTCAAAAATATCCTGCCTCGCAAAAAAATAATATGACGGAGAGCAGTTAAAAAAATGATTTCTCTCAGCTTTTTTGTACTGATAGAAATCATCAGGAACGCTGCACTTGATCATTTTAATCGTAACCCCAGCGGTGTATATTCGCAAAATATTCTTAAAACATATATTATGTATCCCTGTATAGCAAGTAGCATATCTATTCCAGTCAGAATAACTGAAGCGCTTCATTTCAAAGAGAAAGGGGAAGGAAAAAATATCGCTGGCCCGGCTTATTCCATTCCTGCAGTAAATATTTTTGAATCAGCAACAGAATACCTGATTGTGATGGCAACGCCTGGTTTTGAACGTGAAGATTTTAATATCGGGATTGAGCAATCAATTATTACTATAGCTGCTAAAAAAGAAACGGCACCTTTATCCTGGGTTAATGACCGGTTAGAATATGACTATACTGAATGGACAAGAGCTTTTACATTACCGGAAGATGCGGATGAATTAATGGCGCATGCGCAATATCAAAACGGAGAATTAGTCATCCATTTACCCCGAAACTCCTCTAGCGAAAACAGGGCAAAATCCATTATTTATGTTTACTAATCTCCAACTTATGCATTTGCACATTGCACCTGACAGCCTTATCAGTGATATACAAAATGACTTCAATCAGGTTTATCCTTTTTTGAAGATTGAATTTTTCAATAATAAATCATTTATCCGTTCCGATTTTTCGGCCAGCCATCTTATTCCTCACCACCGTAAAATAGGTGAATGTCAATTGGGAATAAAAGATAATGATATAGAAATAGAGCAGCACATGAAAGTTAGCACCCTTGAAAAAATATTTAAAGAAAAAATGAACCTGGCCGTAAAAGTGTTACGTAAATCCGGTAATCTCTGGCTTGAAACCACCATGACCGATAATTGGACGCTGGAACAACAGAATAATCATGGCAGGGAATTGTCTACCTCAAGAAGTATCAAACCTGAAATTGAAGACTATGATTTAAACAGGGATGCAGAGCGTTAATAATTAAACTGCCTGGACTGATTAAATAACCTGCTGACTAAAATCATTTACGCTGCCTTACCATCTCATTGTTTTTTGCTGTTACAGAATATAACTTGCCTGTAGTGATAATTATTCACTCTAAAAAAAGTTATATGGAAAACAAAGCAGTAGAAAAAACTAGAACAACCTGGCCATCTGTATTTGAAAGTGGCTGGATGGACAAATTCTTCAACGCTCCGTTGGACGAATTTTTTAATGTTAGTAAAGTAATGAACTCACCTGCTGTAAATGTATCGGAAACTGATAAGGAATTCAAACTGAATATTGCTGCTCCCGGACTGGAAAAGAAAGATTTCAAAGTAGATGCTTACGATGAAATGCTAACCATCAGTGCTGAACATGAAACAGAAAAAAAAGAAGAAAAGAATGGACGTTTTAACCGCCGGGAATATAACTACAGCAGCTGGAGCCGCAGTTTTACCCTTCCTGAAAACTGTGATACCGGCAAAATAGATGCAGAGTATAAAAACGGTGAATTGAAAATTCTAATTCCAAAGATTGAAGTCAAGGAACCTAAAAAAATGAAAAGTATCTC
>JANMLJ010000251.1:0-3246 GCA_031372465.1 Chitinophagaceae bacterium
GAATTTTATATTGATCTAACGGGGATGGATAAATTTTTTGGAGTAAGTCAGTATGCAAAAGAGCTACGGCAACATATAACTGCTGAAACCGGTTTACCTATTTCCTGTGGTTTAGCGTCTGCACGTTTTATTGCGAAAATGGCCACTAATGAAGCCAAGCCAAATGGGTTTTTGGAAATACTTCCTGGAAAAGAAATGGATTTCCTCTGGCCACTTGGCATTGAAAAAATAAACGGAGTAGGAAAACAAACAGAGCAACATCTGAAAAGCTATGGTATCTACACAATAGAAGATATTGCTAAAACACCTATTGAGCATTTAGAAAAGATAGCCGGTAAATGGGGCGAAGCTCTCTGGCATAAAGCCCATGGTATCGGCAGCACTGCTATAACTACAGACTGGGAACAAAAAAGTATGAGTCATGAAAATACGTTTGATACTGACTACACGGATATCGATTTTTTGCATAAAGAATTAGTGCGGCTGACGGAAAAAACCTGTTATGGTTTGAGAGCCGATGAAAAAATGACCGGCTGTGTAACGGTGAAGATCCGATATTCCAATTTTGAAACCTTTACCTGCCAGGAAACGATTGATTACACAGCATTGGATGATGTATTGATAGCAAAAGTGAAAGACCTTTTTAATAAGAACTGGCAAAAAGGAAGACCGGTGCGGTTAATCGGTGTGCGCTTCAGCCATATGATACCCATAACTATGCAGATGAGTTTATTTGAGAACAATGTGGAGAAGCTGGGCTTATACAAAGCAGTTGATACTATTAAAAATCAATACGGCAGTAAAGTCATTTCCAAAGCAATTACCATTAACCTCCCGAATGAAACAAACAGAGATTCAAAGCCTGTCAATAGAAAAAAATCGGCTGATTAACCGTATGTGCAACAGGGCTTTAACTTCTACAGGAGGAGCCTGGAACTAAAAACCACAAACTACAAACCATAAACTCTCATTCCTTATCTTCGTGGCCCAAAAAATATAACAATATGTCCCAAACTTGGAAAGAATACCAGGATAAAAATAAAGTTCGTTTTCTGGCTGAAATGCTTGATTTGCTACGCATACCATCCGTAAGTGCAAAAAGTGAACACAAATCTGATATGCTTAAATGCGCAGAAGTTGTAAAGAAAAGTTTGCTCAATGCCGGTTGTTTAACCGCAGAAGTGATGGCTACCGATGGCCACCCGGTGGTGTATGGCGAAAAAATAATTGACCCTTCCAAACCAACAGTGCTGGTATATGGCCACTATGATGTGCAGCCTGCAGAGCCCCTTGAACTCTGGGTCAATCCACCTTTTGAACCAACTATTATTGATGGCAAAGTGTTTGCCCGCGGCAGTGCGGATGATAAAGGTCAGTTCTATATGCATGTAAAGGCATTGGAAATTATGACAAAGACCGATACCATGACCACCAATATCAAGTTTTTGATTGAAGGGGAAGAGGAAATTGGTTCACCCAGTTTGGGCAAATTTGTTGCGGCCCATAAAGAATTATTAAAAGCTGATGTTATTCTTATCAGTGATAGTTCTATGCTGAGTATGGAAAATCCATCTTTAGATACCGGCGTACGTGGATTAAGTTATATACAGGTAGAAGTAACCGGTGCCAACCGTGATCTGCACAGCGGAACCTATGGTGGTGCGGTAGCTAATCCAATAACTATTTTAGCACAAATGATTGCCAGTTGCCATGATGAAAATAATCATGTTACCATCCCCGGTTTTTATGATGATGTAGTAGTAGCCAGCGAAGAAGAAAGGGCATTGATCAACAAAGCCCCTTACGATGAGAAAGAATACATGGATGAACTGGGAGTAAAGGAACTATGGGGAGAAAAAGGTTATAGTACGTATGAAAGAACAGGTCTCCGCCCAACGATTGAAGTAAATGGTATCTGGGGTGGCTATACCGGTGAAGGTGCCAAGACCGTTCTTCCTTCAAAAGCATATGCAAAAATTTCTGCCCGCCTGGTAGCTAATCAATCTACTGATAAGATCACTGAAAAATTATTAGCGTATTTCAAATCAATTGCACCTAAATCGGTAGAAGTAAAAGCAGAATTGCACCATGGTGGTGAGCCTTATATGACACCGATTGATAGTAAAGGATATAAAGCAGCTTCAAAAGCGGTGGAAACTACTTTTGGTAAAGTGCCTATCCCTGTTCGTGGTGGTGGCAGTATTCCAATCTGTTCTATCCTCGAAAAAGAATTAGGTATTAAAATTATTTTCATGGGCTTTGGGCTTGATAATGATAACCTGCATAGTCCGAATGAAAAGTATAATATTGAAAATTATTATAAGGGAATAGAGACGATACCTTATTTCCATAAGTATTTTGCGGAGATGTAAGACAGGTGAATAGTCAATGGTGAATAGTGAATTTGCCATTGACCATTCACTATTCATCATTCACTTCTATGCCTGCTAAAGAAAAAATCCGCCTGGACAAATACCTCTGGTCTATCCGCTTGTATAAAACAAGAAGCCTTGCATCTGCCGCCTGCGATTCAGGCAAAGTAAAATATGACGGCTCACAAGCTAAAGCCTCGCGGAATGTAAATATTGGAGATGAATTTGAAGTAAAGACTGAAGCCAAGCGATGGAGAATAAAAGTTACAGGCCTGTTGGAAAAAAGAGTTGCCGCATCCGAGGCAATTAAAAACTATATCGACATAACTCCTGAAGAAGAAATACAACGATTGCAATACCAGGCAGCCAGTTTTCATACAGGTAAAAGACAAAGCAAAATTGGCCGCCCTACAAAAAAAGAGAGAAGAGATCTGGATGATTTTCAGGAAAGCTGATTATCTGCTATCTTTCTTAACCCAGAAATGATCTTTCCATTCTTCATTAATCGGAAGCGGGTGCTTTTCCAATTTTTCATAAACTTCATCTAACTGATCTGATGATAGATATTCTTCGAGGTATTTATATAGTTCCCGTTCTTCAAAACGGATATGTGATTCAATAAGATTGGCCAGCCTGATAAAATCATGTCTGTCTGCTTCTTTATCTATGGATAAAATAAGTTCCCGGATATATCCATGGTCTTTTTGTAACTGGATAACCAGTGGATGTGCTTCAGGCATAAAGGGCACCAGCAATTTCTCTTCCTGGAAAAAATGCGGTTTTATATGATGTATCCAATACCAGGAAGTATATTTCTTCAACCTATCAATACTGATAGCATTCTCCAATCCTTCCCTGATTTTCCAAACATACA
>JANMLJ010000258.1:0-4093 GCA_031372465.1 Chitinophagaceae bacterium
GTTTCATATTTCATGGATGAATCAACCGGGCTATCAAAGTACCAGCTGCTAAATCCGCCATCTGGACAAACTATTATCAATTTGTATTTATCAGCATATTCTTTTAGTGCAGGCACCCGGATAAGCCAGTTGCTGTACCCGCCACTATAGCCATGCAATAAATACACAACGGGTTTTGCTTCTTGCTTTCTTCCTTTTGCGGGTGGATGAATTACAACGCAGTTAAAACTTTTTTGCATGGCTTTGCTGTAAATGCTGACAGTATCTACGATGGCAGAACGGGCATGCAGTTGTACAAAGAATAAAGTAAGGAACAGCAATTTGTATTTCATGTAATAAAGATAGTAGACGCAAGCGTAGTTTAGCGCTGCAGCGCAGCAATAAACCCTGTCGGTGTGCTGAAAATTTCTTTAAAAAGAAAATTTTGGTATTCAAAAATATGATATATATTTGATATCAAATTGATATCATAAATTAATTATTATGGAAAAGCTCATCAAACCAGTATCAGGATTTCTAATCCTTTTATTATCATTTGCAGGAATTGGATTTGGTATTTATTTTATGGCAATTGGTACCAATAAAGAAGAAATACCCTTCCTGGAATTTTGGATCGGCCTTGCCGTTGTTCTACTATCTGTTTTATTTCTAAAAGGTCTCACCATCATTAATCCAAATCAATCCTATGTCTGCACTTTTTTTGGTAAATATGCCGGAACTATTAAACACAGTGGGTTAGTTTTTGTTAATCCATTTTATGCCAAACACCGGATATCGTTGCGGAAAAATAATTTTGAGAGTGCAAAGCTTAAAGTGAATGATAAATTGGGCAACCCGGTAGAGATTGCCGCGGTGATCGTGTGGCAGGTTGACAATACCTATAAAGCAGCGTATGAAGTTTCGGATTATGATCAGTATGTAAAAATTCAAAGTGAATCAGCCATACGGCATTTGGCTACCACTTGTCCTTATGATGAAATGGAAGATAGTAATGCAACGGTTACCTTAAGAAATGGCGGTGAAGAAGTAATTGCCATGTTGGAAGAAGAGTTAAGAGAACGTTTAATGGAAGCCGGTATCGTTGTCAAAGAAGCGAGAATAACACACCTGGCTTATGCACCGGAAATAGCCGGTGATATGCTGAGAAGGCAGCAGGCAACCGCCATTGTAGCGGCAAGATTTAAAATTGTAGAAGGTGCAGTAGGTATGGTAGAACTTGCATTGGAATTATTAAGTAAAAAAGAAATTGTACACCTGGACGAAGAAAAGAAAGCGGCCATGGTCAGTAACCTGATGGTAGTGCTTTGCGGCGAAAAAGCAGCTACTCCTGTTTTAAACACCGGGACCTTGTACCAATAATTTTTTAACACTATCCTGTGAGTGAAAAAAAATCTTTTGTCCTGCGTATAGACAGCGAAACCTTTAAAGCCCTTGAAAAATGGGCAGCGGATGAGTTTCGAAGTGTTAATGGTCATATTGAATGGATTCTTTCGCAAAAATTGAGAGAAGAGAAACGCCTGCCGGATCCATCTTCTAAAACAACGAGGACGGAGGATAAGAGGAAATCTTAAAAGAAGAAGTTGTCGGCGTGAAGAATTTAAACACAGAGTAACAGAGTTATGGAGTTACACAGAGAAATTTAAATTTCCACTAATTCTCCGTGTAACTCTTTTCCTCTCCCAACTCTCCCACAAAGGAGAGACAAGTTGTGTTGAAAAATTATCAACGTAAAGAATTTAAACACAGCGGAACAGCGTTTTGGAATTACACAGAGAAATTCAAATTTCCACTAACTCTCTGTGTAACTCTTTTCCTCTCCCTACTCTGTGTTGAAAAATTATCAGCGTTAAGAATTTAAACACAGAGTAACAGAGTTATGGAGTTACACAGAGAAATTCAAATTTCCACTAACTCTCTGTGTAACTCTTTTCCTCTCCCTACTCTGTGTTGAAAAATTATCAGCGTTAAGAATTTAAACACAGCGGAACAGCGTTTTGGAGTTGCAGAGAAATTCAAATTTCCACTAATTCTCTGTGAAACTCTTTTCCTCTCCCAACTCAGTGTTGAAAAATTAAAATCCTTTTTTCTCCTGTGCTTTCTGCATCGGATTCCCGTTTTGCCCGGCGCCAGCTCTTCGGCCAGCTGCTTGTCTTTCTTTAAAAATGGAAAACTTAGAAGGCGCTGGCATCTTATTCCAGCTATTATTACTTTCGTCGATGTCAGCAGTTTCCCTGTAAGGATCCAGTTTTATTGATGCCACTTCTTTATCCTTGGTAAATGTCTTTACCACTTTGCTTTCATTATATCTCCAAACCTGTGCAGGAATTCTTTCTACTTCTTTTGTACCGTCTTTATATGTCCATTCAAGTATGATAGGCATTGGTAAGCCACCTTTATTGCTGAAACTGATTTCATACATGTTTTTATTGGCATACTTTGCTTTTTCTTCCCGCGTTAATCCTTCTGGTTTGAAACCAGGAATGGTTACATCAAATTTAGTAGAATCATATTTTTCTAATCCACGATCATATCTCCAGTAAAAATCCTGTAAGCTGGTATCAGCATCTGTTTTAAAAATAATATTTTTATCATTACGGTTTCTGATCCTGGCGATATCATCATAGGCAGGTGCAATTGGTTTTGCAATACTCTGTTTTATTGTTGTCGCTTTTGTTTCCGTAGCCACCGCATCAAGATCTGGTTTTGCATGTTTTATAGTATCAATTGAAATATCGCAAACTTCTGTGCTATAAAACCATCCTTTCCAGAACCAGTCAAGGTCTTCACCACTTGCATCTTCCAATGTTCTGAAAAGATCGGCGGGTTCAGGATGTTTAAATGCCCATCGTTTTGCATATTCTTTAAAAGCATAATCAAATAATTCACGACCCATAATTGTTTCTCTCAATATCATTAAACCCGTTGCCGGTTTTGCATACGCGTTATTACCAAACCCGATAATATTATCGCTGTTACTCATGATAGGCTCCAGTTGATCTTTTGGTAGCTTCATATAATCAGTAATAAATGCAGCAGGTCCGCGTCCGGTGGGCATTTTATTATCCCAGGTACCTTGCGCAAGTATTTGTACAAATGAATTTAATCCCTCGTCCATCCAACTCCATTGTCTTTCATCACTGTTGATAATCATTGGAAAAAAATTATGACCGACCTCATGAATAACCACACCGATCATCCCGTTTTTAGTGCCTTCTGAATAAGTGCCGTCTTTTTCTGTTCTTCCAAAATTGAAACAGATCATCGGGTATTCCATTCCACTTGCCGCTTCTATACTTTGTGCCACAGGGTATGGATAAGGAATGGTAAAGTCGGAATACGTTTTTATTGTATGCTCAACAACTTTAGAAGAATATTTGCGATACAACGCATAGGATTCTTTGGGGTAACCACTCATACACATTACTCTTTTTCCGGCAATTTTTGTAGCGAGTGCATCCCATACAAATTTTCGGGAACTGCCCCACGCAAAATCACGAACATTATCGGCTTTAAAGATCCAGGTTTTGCGAGCAGTAGGCGAAACAATCCTTTTTTCTGCAGCTTTTGCTTCTTCAAGTGTTACTACTTCTACTGGCTCCGATGATAGTTGCGCTTTATTCCATCTGGCTAATTGTGCCGGAGAAAGTACGGCTGCATAATTCTGACCTTCACCGGTTGCCATTACCACATGATCTGCCGGAACCGTCATAGCCACTTTAAAATTTCCAAAGGATACGGCGAATTCACCACGACCTGTAAACTGCTGATTTTGCCAACCTTTAAAATCGCTATATACACAAAGCCGGGGATACCATTGTGAGATAGTAAATAAATGATTGCCATCTTCAGGAAAATATTCGTAACCACCGCGGCCCTGGTACACATTCCGGTCGGAGATATTATAATTCCAATCAAGGTTAAAAATAAATTTTTGCCCGGGTTTTAATGGTGCAGGCAATTCAATCCGCATCATCGTTCTGTTGATCGTATAGTTTAGTTTTTTGCCCAATGCGTCAGTTAGTTTAGTAATATTAAATCCATATCCGTTATCAGATTTGCTTTCATCTGTTTTGTCGAGTTGATCCGGACTTAT
>JANMLJ010000327.1:0-16451 GCA_031372465.1 Chitinophagaceae bacterium
AGCCGATGGGGTAACGGACGGAAAACCAGCGCAGAAAGCGGGTATAAAAGCAGGTGATATTATTATTGGTCTGGGTGATAACAATATTGTTTCGTTGGAGAATTATATGCAGGCTCTCGGAAAATTTAAGAAAGGAGAAAAAGCAAAAGTGAAATTTAAAAGAGGAAAAGAAACTTTGGAAGCAACGGTTGAATTTTAAGTTGTAATTTGACTATGAATTTTAACCCATGGCAGACCGAACCCCCAAATTAATTCTTGATACACATCAGCTTACCGAGGAGTTTTTTGATGATACCCGGCTTCTTGGGATAATGGCACCGGTGAAAGATTATCAATTTTGCTGGCACCTCAACAGTACCACAGGTCTCAACTTCCGCAACAACAATGAATTGGAAATTCAGCTTACCAAAAAGAAAAGAAACTATTTTTTTGCAGTGTATGAATATGCGGAGCCAACCCGTTTTTTATCGCATTATGTTTATAATAATCAATTTGATGGTGAATATTTACTGCCGGAATTTAAGCACCTGGATTTTTTGTGGTTGATGAAAGGGGATGAGGTTAGCGATGAATCTTTACAGGAAACCATTCAAACGATTAAATCAATTAATAGCGTGCAATTGGTGATTGAGTTGACCAATGAAAAAATAAAAAATAAAGAACACCTTGTATTTTGATGCCCTTATCCCCTAAAGGAGTAAAGTAATAATACCTAAATTATATTTGCGTTCATTAAAACAAAATCAAAAAGATGACAACTACTAATATCACTCCGCCAACTGGCGGAGTTGGAGACTGGAAGGAAGCGGACAATAAATTATACCGCAAATTTCAATTCAAAAATTTCAGCGAAGCTTTTGCTTTTATGACAAGGGTAGCCATAGAAGCTGAAAAAATGGACCATCATCCATTGTGGACGAATGTTTACAATACCGTTGAAATATGGTTGAGCACCCATGATGCGGGCAATATTATTACCCCAAAAGATAAACGGCTTGCCGAAAAGATTGACGCTCTTTTGTAAAAAAGAGAATATAAATGTAAATTTGGTTATGACACAAATCGTACTTTCCATTCCGGATAAAAAAGTAAAAGCCTTTCTTGATTTTATTAATGACCTTAATTATATCAAGGTGGAAGAAAAAGATTTTTCTATTCCAGATTGGCAGAAAAGGGAGGTTCGGAAAAGGGTGAAAAGTATAAAGGCAAACCCGGCAAAATTGGTTTCATCAAAGGAAGCGTTTGCACATTTGAAGTCACTTCGGGTATGAAGAAATACCAACTAATTTTTTCCCCCTGGGTACAAAATGATACAGAAGATGCTGTAAATTATTATAACGGGCAGTTGTGGGGGCGGGGAAACAAATTCCTTACTGACTTAGAGTCAACTTATAAAGCAATTATTCTTAACCCCTTTTTTGCATCAGTAAAATACGATGACATTCGGTGTGCGGCACTTAAAAAATTCCCCTTCTCTGTACATTTTATGGTGAATAAAAAGGAAAAGACAGCAACTATCATTTCTGTTTTTAACACCTGGAAACAGCCATTCTGGTAATCATGGTTCTTACCTCCACTATATTAATGGTTCGCCCTGCTGCTTTTGGTTTCAATGATGAAACTGCAATCAACAATTATTTCCAATCCAATCCTGATATTAGTAATGAGGAGTTACAACAAATTGCCCTCGTCGAATTTGATAACATGGTACAAACTTTGCGCAGTCATGATATTAATATTTTTGTGATTGAAGACAGTAAAGAGCCACCAAAGCCCGATGCCATTTTCCCGAATAACTGGCTCAGTACTTCTCCAAATGGACTTGTTTCTGTTTTTCCGATGTATGCACCTAACAGAAGGATAGAAAAAAGAGAAGCAATATTGGATCAGCTAGCTAAAGAATTTATCATTCGTGATATGCAGGATTGGAGTGAATATGAAGTAGAGGGGAGGTTTTTAGAAGGGACGGGCAGCATGATTATTGATTATGATAACAAAATGATCTATGCCTGTGTTTCCGAGAGAACAAGTTTATCTGTTCTCGAAAAATATGCAAGTACAAATGGTTTCCAGGCTATTGTTTTTCTTGCAACGGATAAAAACGGAATGCCGGTTTATCATACCAATGTGGTGATGACACTTGGTGAAGGTTTTTGTGTTCTTTGCGAAGAAGCAATTGATGAAGAATGGGAATTGATTGCTGTCCGGCAATTATTAGAATCTACCAATCATAGTATTATTGCAATTACCCGTGCGCAAATGCATCAATTTGCCGGTAATATGCTGCAGGTAAAAAACAATAGTGAAGAAAAGTATTTGATCATGAGTCAAACGGCTTATGATTCTTTACGGAAAGAACAAAAGCAAATGCTGGAAGCTTATTCTACGTTACTGCCGATTGCTGTACCTACAATAGAAGAAGTGGAAGGAGGAAGTGTGCGGTGTATGATGGCAGAAATATTTTTGGAGAGTAAGAACTAATAAGGGCTTTTGTTTTTAAAGAATCATCAAACCGAAATATTTTAGTACAAAATAACAGACAGCCTATTACAGATAACAGGATTATTTTCATATTGATGTTCATCTTAGCAATAACTTTATTGTTTTAGTTCGGGTCTGTTTAATACCGGTTTATAATTATGGATGGTTCCTGGGATAAACAAACAATACCGAATCCGATATTACTGCCGAACCAAAAACCCCGATGGCACCTTTTATTTTTGTTGTAAGAAAAACCGGTTCCACAAACGGATTTTGAATTGCCTGCAACTGCTCATCAAGGTCTTTGTAAAACTCGGCTGAGTTTTTATCTAAGGTCTGTATCATTACCCAACCCTCATCATCCTTTTCGTACTCATAAGCCACTTCAATGGACATAACTATTTTTTGCCCATCGGCATTTTCATCATTAAAAACAATCCGGCCAATATCTTTTACAAAAAACAATTCATTTGGTCCCGATACACAGGTATTGATAAACTTATCCAGCACATGAGCATGATGGACAGAGGTATCAATCATCCTGTTCATCTGAAAACGGTAATAGTCACCTTTGCCCCCCGGGTCGGTAATGGTAATGATAACACCATCATGTCCGCCATAAACATCAAAAAACTCCGGTGTATATTTAATGGAATCTATCCTTACTTTTCGCTGGTTGATGGTAGTGCTGGCGGTATATGTTTTTCCTTCATAGCTTACTTCTAATGTATATGTCTTTCCCAATTCAGCCACAATATTGCCACGGTAATAAGTCTCCCACCGGCAGCGGAATTTATTAAATGTGGAATCAGGAACTAACACATCAACCACCGCACCACTTGTAATCTTTACAACAGCACCTCTCGCAAAAACCTGCTGAGGTGTAACCCTTGAACTAAAAAAAGGGTTGCTCTTGCTGATAAATATCTGCGGCTTTTTTCCAGGGTACAACATTCCTTCAATAAAAACCTGGCTGAGATGACCGGGAGGAAATTTTACGAATATATCTTTTTTGCAGGAGGAGAGAGATAAAATTATAACACCAATCAGCAAAATATTTTTTATCCTCACTTTGAATGAACCTGGCAACAATAAACTGTTTGCGATTTGCCTGATAGAATTACCGAACGATGAAGTGAGCAATTTTTCCATTGGAAGAATTGAAATATCAGACGACGATAGTAGTAATGTCGCTTGCTTGAAAATTTTCATTTTATTAAAATTTAAAATTGAATGATACACTGGGGATGATTGGTAACAGGGAAACCTGCTTGGCCGTTGGCTTACTTGTTAATGCATCAATTTCGAAATAAACAAAATAAGGGTTTTGCCGGCTGTAAGTATTGTAAAGACCGAAAACCCATTCCCTTTCGTAACGCTTCTTAAACATCTTAACCGTCTTTTTATTGGAAGCTGCTATATCCAACCGGTGATAAGAAGCAAGGCGATTATTGTTTCTTCCTTCGTACACATAATAATTTCCTTCGAAGATGGTTCCGGAGTTCAAGGTGCTAATTCTGCCTGTAGGAACCGTGAAGGCGGCGCCGGTTGAAAAAACGAACACACTGCTGAACGTCCATGCTTTGGTAAACTGATAGCTTGCTGTTATTGATAAATTATGACGACGGTCATATTTGAAGGGAAATTCTTTTCCAAAATTTAAATCATTGAATTTTTGAGTGGTCTTTGACAGCGTGTAAGAAATCCAGCCGGTAAGCTTACCTGTATTTTTCTTTACAAAAAATTCTGCACCGTAGCTATCGCCTTGTCCATGCACAATCAGGCTGTCGAGATTGACGTTTATTCTCAGTTGTTTTCCTTCACCAAACAAAACCTGGTTATCCATTTTCTTATAATAGACTTCCACACTGGTTTCAATTTCATTGTCTTTAAAATTTTGAAAGTAGCCTAACGCATATTGTGTGGAGGATTGTGGTTTTGTTTTATTGCTGGATGGAACCCAGATGTCAGTAGGGAGACCAGCAGTGGAATTTGGAATCAAATGAAGAAACTGGTTCATTTTTGTATAAGATGCTTTAATGGATGCATCGGGACTTACAGATAATTTTGTAGTGATGCGGGGTTCAATAAAAGAATAGGTTTTTCCCGAAGCGGTGAAAATGGGAACCCTTACTCCATAATTGACGCTGAATTTTTGAGAGGCATCAAACTCATCGCCGAGATAAAAGGCCATTTCATTGGAGTAAAGTTTATTGATGCTGTCTTTATTGATAGTAATCCTGTTTCCTCGCCTGGGTATGGCAGCAGAAAAGGATGCAGGGGATAAACGGTGCCTTGTATAAGTAAAACCTGCTTTAATTTTATGTTTTGTATTGGGGGTAATAGTGAAATCAGTTTTCGCAGTTATATCTCTGACACCGGTGTAGAGCAGCGAGTAATAATTATTCTGAGAAGTAGATAGTGCAAGGTTGTAGTCATTATAAATAACAGAGGTATTAGAAAACGTTTTACTTCCGAATAAATGATTCCAGCGGAGAGTGGCGGTGCTGTTGCCAAAATCCGTTGTATAGTTTAAACTGTTGGCGTTGTTATAAGCGGCATTATCATTGCCTTTAAAAAAGCTAAGGAATAAATGGTCTTTCTTGCCCAGTTCAAAATTCATTTTAGCATTCACATCATAAAATTTGTAAGAGGTGCTTTTTTTTGACCCCTTGGCTGCACTAAAACCATTTAACAATAAATCAATATGGCTCCTGCGGGCAGAAACGATGAAAGACGATTTGTTTTTTTGTATGGGCCCCTGCACAGTAAGATTATTGGAGAGCAAACCAATGCCACCTTCTACCTGGTATTTCGTTTTATTGCCATCCTTCAGGGTGATATTTAAAATTGAGCTTAACCGGCCACCATACTCTGCCTGAAAACCACCTTTGATTAACTGTACACTGTTAACCGCATTTACATTAAAAGTGCTGAACAAACCAAAGAGGTGATTGGGGTTATACACAGTAGCTTCATCTAACTGCACTAAGTTTTGGTCCAGATTACCGCCCCGCACATAGAAACCCGAAGTTCCTTCCTGGCCGCCCTGTACGCCTGGCAGTAACTGGATTATTTTCATAATGTCTCTTTCTCCAAGTAATACCGGCAAGTTTTTGATAGCCCTGATGGGGACATCAATCACTCCCATTTGTGCCTTCTGAACATTTCGATTGTTTTTTCCGGAGGTAATTATCACTTCACCCAGTGTGCCGGCAGCGTTTTCCATTAACACATCCAACTGTATATTTTCTTTCGCTACAATTTTTTTTGCCTGTAGAGAATAGCCACTAAAAGAAATCAGCAACTCTACGGTATCTGCTGTTGCAACAGTTAATGAAAAAAAACCATACTGGTTAGTAGCGGTTCCCGTTTTATTATTAGTATTATACACCGAAGCCCCAATTAATACTTCTTTGGATGACACATCTTTTATATAACCACTGATGGTTACTTTTTGTGCAGATAAAACTGTTGCATATAGACAGCCAACTATAAATAGTAGTAAAACTTTCATAAAGAATAAATTTTTTCGGTTGAGTTTTTTAAAGTAGCTCCCTGAAACCCCGGGAGCCGTGTAACCATTAACCACCATCCTGCTTTTAAACTACTGCTTATAAATATATTACGTTAACTATTGCAGTGTTCAATTATCAGATTACAGGTATGAGATGTTTAGTTGGGTGATAGAAGAAATAATTATCAGTATTCCCCCTCATCCAATCTTAGGATAGGGTTCCCTGCTTGCTTTGCAGCTGCTCAAGCCATCCTTGTTTTACCGGTTCAAGTTTCTTACGGCAATAGTTTCTAAAATATTTGTGTGACTTTTTAAAATTAATATTTAGTAAACGCCATTCATCATCGGAAAACCGGCTTTTAGAAAACGCCTGAAACACTATCCTTAACCGCTTGTTTCTTTCACTGTACAGACGTGTACCCAAGTGAAAAAACTCCCCATCATATATAATTTTTTCAAGGAGTTTTAGCGGCTCCTGCGGCATATGAGTTGCCAGAATGTAAGATGCAATACGAGAGATTAAAAATCTTACAGTGGTTTATGCCGACCTGTGCCGTTACTTTAGTACGGTATCAAACAAATAGTCAAATGTGGTGTAGCCGATATTGAACTTTATTGTTTGTCCAATAGGTATAATTGCTGTTCGTTCATAATCTTTAGTCAAAAGAAATAATTGCTATAAGCAAACAGATAACAGCGAAAGGATTTTTGGTTGTAAAGCCGATAAAATAGTTTTCAGAATTTAATGGTCATCCCTGCGCCTATCCCAAAACTATTGGGGAAAGTCTCCACTACATTGTTTTTTGTAATTGGAGAAATAGCATGACGGTAAACAGGACGAACACTTACCGATATTTTTTTATTCAGGTTATATTTAACTTCCGCATCAGCCACAAATGACCAGTAAAATGGTTTTGTGCCGGTAAGTTTTCTGACAACAACAATTTCACGGTTGAAGGGGTCTTCTATATCCACTTCCAGGTTTGCTTTGGTGATGAAGTTGGCTTCAATGCCTGCACCGGGGGTAATGGATATTTTTTTATTCGTCAACGTATGTTTAATTACGAGGGGCACACTTATATGTTCTAATGTATGTTTGGCTTCTGTAGTTGTCAGGCTGTCGCCAACATTTGGCTGAGGTCCAAACCCGGGTTTAAAAAATGCATACCCGGATGAAGTAATGTATTTGTATGCAACATCTCCGGTGGGGTCAACAAAGGCATAGGTTTTTTGGGGTTTCATACCGATTGCACTGTTAGAATAGGTGATACCAGATTGCAAGCCCCATTTTTGTTTTATTTGCCGGGTGAATAATATGCTTAAAGAAAAAGAAGGCTCATGTGCTTCCCTGAATTTGATACTGCTTACTGCATTCGGCTCATCGCTGTCTAATTTATAGCCGGCCTGTTCGTAAGAAGCAAAAACAGTGGCCAACCAGAATGGTTTGAAAGAGGCAACTTTTTTCTTCCCTTTATCATCAGGTCTGTCAGCAGCTAAAGGAGATTTGCGGACAGTAATAGATGAAAGTGGTCGAATATTTTTCATAAAAGACACCGCTATTTTTGAAACACTTGTGCTTTTATCTAAAGGAGTAATTTTCCGATTGTCAGCTTGTAAATCAGCATCGTCGCTGGCGGCATCATTTATTTTTTTATCTGGTTGTGATGTATTGATTGAAAAAATAGAGTCTTTATCTTTTATGAATGGATAAACCTTATTGCCCTGACGGTTGTTTTTCGCCAGGATTGTTTTCTTATCAGTAATATTTTTATCCGCTACGACAGCACCACCCGAGACATTGGTAATTTCTTTTTGAGTTTGCTGACTTTCCGTATTCTCTTTTTGAATAGCAGGTTCATCTGGTACAACAATATCATTGTTTGAATTAACCGGAGCATTATTAGCTGGATTAACAGTTTCAATTTTATGTTCTGCTTTATTATTCTTAACTGGTACAGAAGTTTTTACGGCATAACGACTGCCACCTGTTTTTATAATCCCTGATTCATAAAGTACAAAACCAGCTAACAGCAGCAATAAAAGAAGTGCTGCTCTTTTCCAGCGGATAAATCCTTTTTTAAATTTTTCTGCATCTTGTTTATCAAGAGCAGCATCAAGGGTTTCCTTCACTCCGGCAGACGGTGCTTCTTCGTGTCCATCCAGGGCCGACCGGAACAATTCATCTATATCGTGTAAATCTTTACTCATGCTTCACTATTTATAATGAACTAACTTTTTTTTTACCATCATTGCTTTTTGTAAAAATGCCCGGGCATCCGAAAGGTTTGATTTGGAAGTGCCTTCTGATATACCGAGGGCTTCAGCAATCTCCCGGTGCTTGTATCCCTCAAAAACATACATGTTGAAAACAATACGATAACCGTTAGGTAAGGTTTGAACCAATGAAAGCAACTCTTTTGCATCCAGATTGGAGGCAATATTTGTTTCACTTGCAGCATCATAACCGGAACTATCCAACCGCATAACAGGTTGCAGTAGTGATTTATTCCTGTAGCGGGACAAAGCACAATTCACCATTATTTTTCGTATCCATCCTTCAAAAGAACCGTTGCCTTTAAAAGTATTGATGTAGGTAAACACCCGTAAAAAACCTTCCTGCAATACCTCTTCAGCTTCTTGCCTGTTCCGGGCATACCGCAGACAGACCCCCAGCATTTTGGGGGCAAACAGGTTATAAAGCTTTGTTTGAAAAGCCCTGTCGCCTGCTATACAACCTTTTATAAGAAGTTGTTCTGACTCTGACAATTGGTAATGTTTACCCTGCATTGATATACAGGAATGAAAAAATGGTTGGGTCGGTAGTATAATTCTTATGCGATATTAAGTCAGCGTAATAAGGCCGATGGGATTAGTAAAGATAGAACGAAGAACTGAGGGAAATATTGAAAATGAAGTGTGCGGCGTATGATGGTAGAAATTTTTTTATCAAAAAAAAATAATTCAACCAGTTGATTACTAAATAAGGGTTAGATTATTACCAGCTAATCTAAAATTGAATGTAAAAACTCTCCGATATAGTGATTCACCTGCCCAGGTTCCTCAATGCTTGACGAATGACCTGCACCATTAATATATTGTAATTGTGAGTGTAGAATATGCTGGTGAATGAACTCAGCTTTCGCGGGAATTGTTGCTTTATCTAATGTTCCCACTAAAATAAGAACAGGGCATAAAATATTCTTCAGCTCCTCCTCAACTCCTTTACGGCTGATAATTCCATTTACAGCTTTAACAATTGTCTTTGGATTTTTGTGTAATTCTTTTATCCATAATTTTTTTTCCTTGGTGCGATTACTATCGCGCAGAAATTTTGTACCGAACATGATATTCATTACTGGCCGGGTAACAATTTTTACGCCAAAGAGTTTTACCAAATTGACAAGGGATGTGTATTTAAAAGTACTCGGCTCACTTTGTGCAGATGTTTCTATTAATATCATCGAAAGCAATAAATCAGGCCTGCGTGAAGCCAGGCGTAAACCAACAAAACCACCCATGGAAAGCCCGGCGAAATGTACTTTTCCCAATTGTAAATTCTCGATCAATCCAACGGCGTCAAGATAAAGCTGATCCATATCGTAACCGTTATCTGTAACCGAACTTTTTCCCTGCCCCCGGTGATCGTAAGTTATTATCCGGTAATCGTCTTTTAAATATTCCACCTGTTTCTCAAACATTTTCATGCTCCAAAGCAGTCCATGGCTAAAAACAATTGTTTCTTTAGCTTCCGTATTACCATGAATTTCGTAGTAATAATCACAATTATTAATAGTGATAGTTGGCATTTTTGAAATTAATTATATATGATCAGGTTATTGTACCAGCACAATTTTTTCTTTCTTTCCTATTAGTCTCCCTATTGGCTCTATAAATTTTTGCAGTCCGGATTTTTTCAACCGATTTTTCATTTCTTCAACACCTTCTTCTCTTACACTCACCAGCAACCCTCCATTCGTTTGTGGGTCGGGTAATAATGTAAAAGCTTCTAATACGTTAACTCCTTTCTCCATTTTTATTTTATCACTGTAGCCGTTCCAGTTTCTGGTGGTGGCATCAGGGAAAATCCGTTGTGTAATATATTCTTTTACTCCTTCAGCAACCGGTAATTTATTATAATATATTTCTGCACTTACTCCGCTCCCTTCTGCCATTTCTATTAAATGTCCAAGCAAGCCAAAACCGGTTACATCAGTCATGGCAGTTACTTCATTTATTTTCCCCAACTCTTCACCTATATTATTTAATGTTGTCATTTGTTCAATCATCAATGTCAAATGCTCCTCTTTTAATAATCCTCTTTTTTGTGCAGTAGAAAGTATCCCAACTCCCAATGGCTTTGTGAGAAACAAATAATCACCTTCGCGTGCAGTATTATTCTTCTTTATATTTTCTAATGGCACGATACCTGTTACTGCCAAACCAAAAATCGGTTCCTGTGAATCTATGCTGTGTCCGCCTGCCAGTGGAATACCCGCTTCGGAACAAATGATTCGTCCGCCTTCAATTACTTTTTGTGCTAACTCAACAGGTAACTTTTCTACGGGCCAGCCGAGTATAGCAATAGCCATCAATGGTTTTCCGCCCATCGCATACACATCACTGATAGAATTAGCTGCCGCTATTCTTCCAAAATCAACGGCATCATCTACTATTGGCATAAAGAAATCTGTAGTGGAAATCAGCGCCATTCCATTTCCCAAATCATATACTGCTGCATCATCTTTACTGTGATTGCCCACCAGTAATTTATTATTATCAGGAAGTACAAAACTACTTTTTAGTATTTCATCTAAAACTTTTGGAGCGATCTTACATCCGCAGCCAGCGCCGTGAGAATACTGGGTAAGTTTGATGTAGTCTGTAGTCATTAGTCAGGAGTATAACGTCCTGCAAATTTCGGATAAAAGCAGCAGAGTTCAGCTAATAATAGATTATGCTCTGGCCTGAATACCTAAGCAAAGACACGTTCATTTGTAAGGGTTTGAATTTCCCAGTTCTTTGTTGTCTTACTATTATTGAGGTTACCTTTTTCTTCTAAACACGATTCCGGTATTTTTCTGAAAATCGGAGTTAAAACGAAGATTATACACATCGTCTCCATCATGTACTACTAAAAGCCCGGTATTTGGCGGATATTTTCCCAGGTTTTCGGCAAATAGCAAAAGGGTAAAATCTTCATTTGACTTTGTGATATAAATTGTTTTCTTTATAGCACTGGCCTTTAATCCTTGTTTGGACATAAACATTTCTCCATTCATAAAAACGCTGACCGTATCACCGTCAATCTCTCCATTGTCATAAAGTGATAATTCGAGGCTATCAGATTTAAAACTAACAATCTGTGAAAACTCAGTTTTTCTACCTCCAACCAATGCAAATTTTGCTATAAGATCAACAGCCGGTTTTTTTTCTTCCGGACTGATAGCAGCAACAGGTGCAGTATTTACTTCTTTCTTTTCAGCAGTAGTAGTAATTTTTACATCATTGATCGTCGAAACAAGCGCTGGTGTTTTTGAACCAGTTGCCGGATTAGTTGAAACAGCAGTGACGGAAGAATTTGTTTTTACAATATTTCTTTTATCATCCTGATTTTTTATAGGATTATTATCAGTTTGCTTTTGTATTACTGACTCTTGTTTTACGATGTTTTTTGCAACAGGCTCAGTTTTGCCAATCTTATTTTCTGATAAAGGATTTATGGTATTTGTTACTTTATTATTTGTTTCAACAGATTCAATTTCTTTAAGACTACCAGTTTTAGCAATTGGGTCAACCTTACTAACTTTTTCATTTATAAGATTCTCACTAATTGTCTTTCCAGTAGTTTTTGTTACATCCGGTATCTTATTTTGAGCAATTCTTTTGTTTGCTATTGGAGGAGTAAGATTAACGGACGTGGCAGGAATATTTTTGGTATCAGTTTTTGATAATTCCATTGAAGGTTTTACGACTGCAACAATTTCTTGCTCTGGTATTTTATTTTCAGCAATTGTTTTGTTTGTTATTGCAGGTAAAAGATTAACGGACGTGGCAGGAATATTTTTGGTATCAGTTTTTGATAATTTCAGTGAAGGTTTTATGACAGCTACAATTTCTTGCTCTGGTATATTATTTTCAGCAATTGTTTTGTTTGCTAGTTCTGGTGAAAGGTTAATGGAAGTTGCGGGAATATTTTTTGTATCGGTTTTTGGTAATTCCAATGAAGGTTTTACGACTGCTACAATTTCTTGCTCCGGTATTTTGTTTTCAGCAATTGTTCTTGTTACGGCTACAGGAGTAATATCTACAGGGCCAGCAACGATTAACTTTGTGTCAGTTTTTTGTATATCTATAGTTGATTTTGAAACGGCTACAACAGGTGGTATTGTTTCTGCCCTTTCCATATCAGGGGTTGTAAGGGAAACAATTACTTCTTTAGAATCCCTGATCAAATCTATTTTTGAGGAGTACTCCGTCTTTATCTTTTCTGGTTTTACAATTCTTACAATTGGTGTACCTTCTTTCCTGTCTCGGTAAAAGGCAACATCATTTGCCATATTTACCTCTTCCAGGTGTGGAAATATTTTGGAGGCAGTAAGGTCTTTTTCTTCTGATAAATTTACTTTACCCGTTACTGCATAATATTTTTTAGTTGCATTTGTTTTCCAGGAGCCATCCAGGTTCCAGGTACTATCCTTTTTATTTCTACTAAAAGTGCTGGTTACTTTTATTCCTTTATCCAATCTTCCAGGAAAATTGTAAGAGACAATCTCTTCATCCACCACCTCACATATATCTCCTTTAATTGTTCCCCTTACTTTTTTTAACACGTAATACAATGTATCATCTACTATAAATTCATTCCGGGAAAAACCAAAGACCTTTCCAAGTGATTCGGTCAATACTATTTCAAATGATTGGTCTTTTCTTGCAGTAGAACTATCATTGCTCAATGCACCTACCCAGAGTCCGGTTAACGATTGCCCCAAAAAGAATAGAGGCGATAATAATAGCAGGGTTGTAAGCTTAAGGCTTTTGCGGCTGATTTTGGGCACTACTAAGAAGCTGTTTGGCATTTTCAAGGATTACGGATTTACAGTCTACTGTATGTAATAACGAATTTATGCCATCCCGATTGTGTAAAGATTTGAAATAATGTTTATCATAGTATTTGAGTAAAATGTCGAAACTTTCCGCAATTTTACCCTCTTTTAGCAGTAAAATGGAGGTTTTTGAGTTCAAATGGCCCAATTTCTTACTTATTCTGCCAATAGCTGCAATCACTTCTTCCAGTTCCAGACTGCCATATTCCTCAACAATATGCTTTAGACGTTCTTCAAAAGGGATATCGAGAAAAAAAATAAACGATTTTCTCATGTTATTCCAAAGGTCAAGGGGAATATTCACTTGTCCGATTCGCTGGGATTCATCTTCTAGCCATATGCCCCCCAACCCCCTAAAGGGGGCTTTCGAAGACCCTGTATTTTGCTCGCAGCTCACAGCTCGCAGCTCGCAGCTTAATAGATTCTCAAACATCTCCTGCCCAGGTTGTGGGGGCAATCCAATTCTACCAAAAGCAGATCCTTTATGATTGGCAAGACCTTCAAGGTCAATTACCTTTTCACCCTTTTCTTTCAAAATTTTTAATAACTCCGTTTTTCCTGATCCAGTGTAACCTCCAAGAATGTTGAATTGAAATGGAACTTTAAAAGAATCAAGTACATAGTTCCGAAATTTTTTATAACCACCTGCTAACGTATATACCTTGAACCCATATAAATCTAATAGCCAGGCCACGGCTTCACTTCTCATACCGCCTCTCCAGCAATGAACGAGAATTAGTCGGGAGTCTTTAGTCTGGAGTTCGGAGCCCATTCCCCACTTACGACTATTGACTAATGACTCAACTTCCTCTACCATCTTCCTCATCTTAACACCAAAAAAGTCCAAACCAATTTTTATAGCCTGTTCTCGGCTTTCCTGTTTGTAAGCAGTGCCAACAATTTTTCTTTCTTCATCAGAAAACAGGGGTAAAGAATAAGCTCCTGGTATATGCGCATGAATGAATTCTCCCGGCGAACGAACATCTAAAAGAGGATATTGCTTTGCCAGTTCAAGAAATTGATCAATATGTATTTTATCTATTGCCATTAATCAAAAATAGTAAGCCACGAAATCACACCAATTTTCAGGAAGTGAAAATATTTAGTGTTAATTGGTGTTAATTCGTGGCAAAACTCTTCCTGGCGAAATTAGTGCCATTCCCCGAATAGTCGGGCCAAGCTGTGGCGAAAAAAAAGCCACCGTACTTTCGGTGGCCTGTATTTTTAACCCCTTCAGGGGCAGGGGTTTTCTATCTGTTCATACTTGCTAAAAACTCTTCATTACTTTTTGTTCCTTTCATCCGGTTCTGCAATTCTCTCATTGCTTCTTCTACATTCATATCAGTCAGGAATACACGAAGCAGGTTCATTCGTTGCAATACATCTCTGTCTAATAACAGATCGTCACGCCTTGTTGATGAAGCAACCAGGTCAATAGCAGGATAAATACGCTTGTTGGACAAACGACGTTCCAGTTGTAGTTCCATATTACCGGTTCCTTTGAATTCTTCAAAGATCACTTCATCCATTTTACTTCCGGTATCTACAAGCGCTGTTGCAATAATTGTAAGTGACCCACCATGTTCTATTTTACGGGCTGCGCCAAAAAACTGTTTTGGCTTTTGCATGGCATTTGCTTCCACACCACCCGATAAAACTTTTCCGGAAGAAGGTGCCACGGTATTATGTGCTCTTGCCAAACGGGTAATTGAATCTAACAGTATCACTACATCATGCCCACACTCAACCAGTCGTTTTGCTTTTTGCAGTGCAATTGTTGAAACTTTCACATGTTTTTCAGCCGGCTCATCAAAGGTTGATGCAATTACTTCTCCTTTAATACTACGTTCCATATCTGTTACCTCCTCAGGCCGTTCATCTACGAGTACCACCATCAGGTAACATTCAGGATGATTTGCAGCAATAGCATTTGCCACGGCTTTCAACAACATCGTCTTACCTGTTTTTGGCTGAGCTACTATCAATCCCCGCTGACCTTTACCAATTGGGGTAAAGAGGTCCATGATACGGGTGGAATAATCAGAAGGAGTAGTAAACAAGTTTAATTTTTCAAATGGAAACAACGGCGTCAGATAATCGAACGGCACGCGATCTCTTACTTCTTCCGGACTTTTTCCATTGATAGTATCGACTTTTAATAAAGCAAAATATTTTTCTCCTTCTTTTGGCGGGCGAACAGCTCCATGAACGGTATCGCCAGTCTTTAATCCAAACAATTTAATCTGAGAGGGAGAAACGTAAACATCATCCGGTGATGATAAATAGTTGTAATCAGATGAACGAAGGAAGCCATAGCCATCTGGCATCATTTCAAGTACACCTTCGCCAAGAATCACACCATCAAACTCCACATTAAATTGCTGGTTTTGCTCGCGGCGGGGTGGATAGAATTTATTTTGCCCTGTACCGGAAGGGTTTTCTGCTGATTGTTGATTGCCTTCATTAAGCATTGCCTGAATAAGCTTGTTCTCTTCAATCTTACTGGTATCGGGCTGCTCACCTGT
This sequence comes from Chitinophagaceae bacterium, assembly GCA_031372465.1. GTDB lineage: Bacteria > Bacteroidota > Bacteroidia > Chitinophagales > Chitinophagaceae > JJ008. Next base: position 15,627 of record JANMLJ010000327.1, read on the forward strand.
TGGTTGAATATCAGAAGCCTGGGTTTCAACTACCATTTCTGCAACGTGTTCTTTTTCATCAGGCTTTTTACGGACTTTTTTAATAGGGGTTTTGTCCTCTTTTTTAACGGCCATAATAGGTTTTTTAATAATAGGTTTTTCTACTTCATCACTTTCTACAACGGCTTCTTCGCTGCCACCAGTGCTTGTATTGGTTTTAATAATTCGTTTACGTTTGCCGTCATCGGTTGGTTTAGCACCTTTGGAGCCGGCAAGGGCCTGGGAGTCAAGAATCTTATAAACTAGTTCTTGCTTACCAAGTTTTTTTGCACTGGTTATTTTTAACTGCTCGGCAATGTCAAGCAGTTCAGGAACGAGCATTTCGTTCAGTTGGAGGATATCGTACATATTAAATCTTGATGTTAGTCACGACAAGGGGTGAACAATCTTGAAATCTGAAAAAATGTTTGAGTTTTTTTGAATGAAATTGGCGGGTAAATGGGAAAACTGTCTGGGAGAACTATGTTTATCAGCCTCTTTCCAGTGCAATTATACAGATAATTTTGGAAAATCAAAAATTTTAGGCTGTTTTCAATTTTAATAAAGCAGGATTTTGATCCTGCAAAGTGGGTTTTGCTGGCTTTATTAATGTATCTAATGGAAAAATACGTTTTGAGTCTGATAGTTAAAAGCCGGTAAAAATCCTTTTAGACCAGTATATTCAGTAGTTATCTTTGCTCTCCTTAATTTTTAATGATGTTTAACAAGCGAACCAGGATTAAAGAACTTTTGATGCAGGAACCAACCGGTCAGGAAGTAACTGTAATGGGATGGGTGCGAACTTTT
>JANMLJ010000336.1:0-2127 GCA_031372465.1 Chitinophagaceae bacterium
AAAAATTGATTAATACTGCTTTTTATGGGATTATTGTTTCATTATTCCTGTATTTTCAGATGTAATTGATGGAATGAAAAAAACCGGGTTGTTTCATAAAAAAATTTTAATAATAAAATCCTTTCCGATACCAGATTTATACAATGACAGAAAAGAAAACCCTTGTAGTAGGTGCATCTGATAATCCATCCCGTTACAGCTATTTAGCTGTTAAACGATTGCAGCTTTATGGCCATCCGGTTGTGGCAATAGGACGGAAACATAGTTTTATTGAAGGGGTAGAAATTAACACCGAAAAAATTCAATGGGACAATATTAATACGGTAACACTTTACCTGAACCCAGGCCACCAGCCCGAATACTACGAATACATTCTTTCGCTTCATCCCAAACGTATCATCTTTAACCCGGGAGCAGAAAATGATGAGCTGTCACTGCAGGCCAGAAAAAATAATATCGAAGTATTGGAAGCGTGTACACTTGTTCTGCTTAGTACAAGCCAATATTGATAGTAAATAAACTACCGGTAAAAAGGGCTTTTACGATAATTAAGATGGACTAGTCCTCAATCTTCGCATTTCTTTTGCATACTACTTGGATTTTGTAAAAATATTCACAAATCTTGTATCACCAATCCCTATGAAAACTGCAACTACAAATCCAGGTTGCTGAACAATAACTTCATGACAATAAAAAAAGTTCAAATGAAAAACCTACGTACCATTACTTTAAGCTGTTGCCTTTCCTTGTTTAGTTTTTGCGTTATTGCCCAATCGGGTGATTTTGTACCTATCAATGAACCCAGCTATAACAAATCAAAATTATTCCAACACCTTCCTGATAACATACCTGTAAATATGGATAACATCAGTGGTTTATTTACGGCCCAGGTTGGCCGTATGGTAAGTCTTGATTTATCACCCGACCAGACTTTCAGGTTCGATGGTGAAATTATTTCCATTGTCAGCAAATACGAAAACAAGATCCAGAGTGTGATTGTGCGATCCTCTAATTATAATGAAGCAAGATTAATTATTTCAAAAATTACCGATGCTAAAGGAATCATTTCCTACACTGGCAGAATATTAAGTATGCAGCATGGTGATCTATTTGAAATAAAAAATATCAATAGCCAGCTAATATTAGAGAAAAGAAAGTTTAATGACCTGGTAAGCGAATAAAAATGATTGCTTCCTCTGGTTGACAAATGGCCCGTTTTATATCCGTACCCTATTTTACCCAATTGAAAACCCTATTAAAACCTACCCTTGCTATGAAAACCTTTTTACGACCCCTGTTAATGGGCATATCCTTTGTGTATGCCATGAATGCAATAGCACAGGTGCCGTTATTAAGAAGTCTTGCATCGGCTCAAGCGGTTATTTTCCTCGATTTTGACGGGCATTTAGTTGAAGGGACTTCCTGGAATTATTCAGGACCTATTAATTGCGCGGCTTCGGGATTAAATAACACACAAATTACAACAGTCTTTAACCGGGTGGCAGAAGATTATCGCCCCTTCAATGTTAATGTTACCACCGACTCTGCAGAATTTCTTGCAGCTCCTTTAAATAAAAGAGTAAGGGTTATTATTACTGTTTCTAATGAATGGTATGGTTCAGCAGGTGGTGTAGCTTTTATTGGTTCATTTACCTGGGGCGATGATACCCCCTGTTTTATTTTTAGTTCATTGCTTAATTATAATGTAAAAAATATTTCTGAAGCTGCTTCTCATGAAACAGGTCATACACTGGGGCTCTTTCATCAGGCGGCCTACAATGCCAGTTGCGTAAAGACATCTGACTATAATTATGGAGTCGGTGCAGGTGAAATTGGATGGGCACCAATCATGGGTGTAGGTTATTATCAAAATCTTACTTCCTGGTATAATGGTCCTAACTCGTATGGATGCAACAGTTACCAGAATGATATGGAAGTTATAACCAGCTCAAATGGTTTTGGCTATCGTGCTGATGATTATTCAGCAACGTTTGCCGCTGCAATTACTGCTCCTTTTTTAGCAAATGAGTTTATTGTTGATGGTATGATAGGGCAAAACAGTGATCAGGATATGATCAAATTTACCCAGCCTGGTTTTGGGCGCTTTCAGCTTACAGGTATACCCTA
>JANMLJ010000598.1:0-12974 GCA_031372465.1 Chitinophagaceae bacterium
GGCACAGGCCATTTCAACGCAACAGGGTAATATTCAATTACAGGGTAGTGTTTTTAAAGTAAGGGTAACTTACGACAGTATAATAGCGATTCTGCCATTTTATGGTAATTCCTATTCACCTCAGTTTGGGCGGTCAGAGGATGATATTATCAACTTCGTATCTACCAATTTTGAGTATACGGATGTGGCAAAAAAGAAGGGCAAATGGGAGATAACCATGGAACCAAAGGATGCTAAGGGTATCCGGATTTTTCTGACCGTATTTAATAATGGCGATGCCCAAATGGAGGCTATAAATCCACGTAAGCAGACAATGTTATATAAAGGGTATGTGTGGTAAGTAAGAATTGACCGTTTTGCCATTGAAATTTATTATTATTTTGAATATAATGGCTGGCAATCTCCTGTTAGACTTCTCAATTAATTAATAGTGTAATGGCTGAATGTATCAGCAAATGATTTTTAATCTATCCTCTGTTCGACAGATAAAAATCTCGCCAATAGGTAAACTTCCTTATTCAAAACCCGGCTTAGCTATTATGCTATTTCCACATTGACTTTTGGAAAAAAGAATAATATTTTCAGTAAGGAGCTTTAAACTTATTACTACAATCCTAAAGTCCTCCTTTTGTTGAAATAGGGAAGATTAAGCTAAACAGATAGTACCATTACTTGCCTTAAGTTAAAATAAAAAAAGCCGAAGTGTATTTAAACTTCGGCTTGTGCCCTTAGCTAGTCCCAGTTCGAATATTTTAGAGGGCCTCAAGGCCATTCTCAACTTTGATCTTGATCCTTTTACTACGAGCTTAAGGTGTTCTAAGGAAATACAAAATGAATACCAAAAAAAGATTGAATAAATTCCAGCGTAGACTTTTGGTATAATAGTGAGGTAAAGACATATCGTAAATAGCTTTGTTATCCTTTTCTCCCAAAAGGCGCATTTTCTTTCTACAGTTTTGTCTTCAAACCATTTTGCTCTAGCCATCTATTCAAATTTTTCCGCATTGTTCTCATTTAAGAAAATATTTGTTTTATGTTGGCAATATGTAAAATAAGAATTAGTTTGATGTGGTCTTCAATATTTTATATCCCGGAAAAACATTAAGTGTTGTTAAATAAAATGAACTTAAGTCACCAGTTTATACTCTATTAATCCATTCCCTGAATTCTGCTGCACTATCCTGGCTTATAGTTATAGGAAATTTGAAAGCATAGTCAATATTCATCTCTACAGTTATTTTTACTTTTTCAGTTGTTTTATATCCTTTTATATAATCAATATTAATAATATACTGACGATTGGCTCTGTAAAATTTTGATTTATCAAGCGCATGTTCTAAAGTTGTAAGAATGTTTTCAACAATATATTTTTTGCCATTTTTATCAAGCAGAAATGTAATCCGGTTTTCTGTATAAAACAAGGCAATGTCTTCAAGTTTTAAGGGAAAATGATCAAGCCCTTTGCGGGCAATAAGCCGGGTTTTTACAGGGGTTGTATCAGGAATTGCTTTTTGAATTAAATTATATATATTTTCTGAATAATATTTTTTGGTGGTTTTAAATTTCTCTAATGCTTCATATAGCCTTGTTGTTTCAATGGGTTTCAATAAATAATCAATACTGTTCAATTCAAATGCTTCCAGCAGGTATTTGTTATACGTTGTTGTAAAAATTACAGGGGTTGTAATTTTTATTTCTTTGAAAATATTAAAGGAGAGGCCGTCTGAAAGATGAATATCCAGGAAGATAAGCTCTGGTAAATTATTTGTTGATAACCAATGAATGCTTTCTTCAATAGTTGACAAAATGGCTTCAATTTGTATTGTATTGTCAATGGCTGTTATTTTTTTTATCAGCCAGGCAGCAGCTGGTTTTTCATCTTCAATAATGATTGCTTTTATCATGCATTACTTTTTTGTAATGGGCAGATAAATGGCAAATAGATCTGGCTTTTCATCAATATGTATTGATTTATTCAGTATTAATTTATAGCGATTATCAAGATTGCTTAATCCTACACCTGATGAAGTAGCTTTATATTTCAGCGGACGTTTATTATTGGAAATGATTGCATAGTCATTATCAAATTCAATTGAAATATTTAATGGAATGGAACCGGAGAACTGATTATGCTTTATGGCGTTTTCAATAGCTGTCTGTATGGCAATAGTTGGAAGGTAATACTGCAATAAACTCAGGTTTTCAACTTTAATCGTAATGTTCAACGAATTTTCGAATCTTATTTTTAGCAAAGAAAAATAGCTGGTGATAAAATCGACTTCTTCTTTCACTGTCACCAGGTCGTTGCACCGGTTTGCCAATATATACCGGTAAACATTGGCTAGATTCTCATTAAAGGTTATTGCTTTTCCCTGGTCTTCTGTGATTAATTCGGAAAGCGTATTTAGTGAATTAAAGATAAAATGAGGATCAATCTGGCTTCGTAAGGTATCAAGTTCAGCTTGTGTCTTTGCATGACCTAATTTTTCTGCTGTAAATAAATCAATTTTTCTTTCCTTGGTGAGCAGTACAATTTCATACATGGATGCAACCATTATAGATAAAATAGCAGCTATAAATGATGCAAGCAGCAGGGTACTATTTGAAACAGGAATAGCTGTAATAAAATTATTCCATATCAGATGAAGTATTATAGCGAGTAAAAACGAAAAAACTAAATGAATGGATACAAAAGTAAATGATTTGAATACCGGCTTTCTGATCCAGTAATTACTTTTCCGGAGCGTGAATACAATCCAGCGGTTACATACCCAAAGAAGATGAACTAAGAAAGTAAAATAGGCGTAACTAATAAATAAATTGCTTTGGCTATCAATCTGTGGATATACCAGCGGTGTAATTGTTGAAACAAAGATGGCAAAAAAGGGTGTTGCAATAAGCCGAAGAATCCATTCATTCCTGAAAGAAGGGCTTTTTTTAAGTGGTGGTTGGTCTGGAAGGACTTTGTTCATTACTATATACATATAGTCCGGCTGTTCTGATTAATAAATTAAATGCTAAACAGTTATTCAAATATATAGAGAGGAAATATGATACTGGAATGCTGCTTTCAACGTTTTGATTTTACTATTTTTAGTATAAGCGGTAGTAAATGGATGATAAGCGATCAAAAACATCAATTTTTGGCGATTAATATGCTTGCTACAGAAAAGTAGTAATACAAATTGTATGAAAATGCCAAACAGCATAATAGCTAAAAAAAGTTACAATAATATGTACTAATAATATATGTATTTAAGGAAAGATATTTTAATGAATGAATACACAATAAATTCTTTGAAAACGTCTACAGTGGCGGCTTTGGCTATATTATTTTAGTTTCTGACGGTAAGAATTTTGCCGGTAACGCGTTTTAAATTAATGCAATTGTTTAGGTGAAATAGAAATATGTTGCTGACATAAAAAATATGCTGACGTAGTGTACACTGGCATGCTGAAAAATGATAAAAATGATAAATGCTATTCCGTTTTCAACATAATGCAAAGGTTGATTACAGTAAATCGCTTCATAAGTATTTATTGGAGACATTGTTCTGGACACTGAATATCTTTTTAGTACTGATTTATTTCGGCTTTATGTTTTTAGATTGATAATTAGTAAAGTTTCTTAAAATTAATTGTTTACTTCACTTTGTAATCAATACTCCGATAATAATTTATCATAAGTTTTCTCATGTGTAACGATAATTACACAACGCAGGTGGTTTCTACCACTTGCTCTTTTTTTTAGAGCCCCCTTCAGTTTTAAAACATGTTTCATATTCTTTCAGGTGTTTTTTTTTCCGGTTGATGATTAAAACCGCATTTTCCCGGAGCATATTTGAGTTAATAGTAGTCTTGATTTTTTAAAGCATTGTTAATTTTAAAAATTTCTGCTATGACAAAAATTGTAACACTTATTACCCTGCTATTGCTTTTTACAGCATGTTCATTTAGTCAGGACCGTTCCGTTACTGGTAATGTTGCCGATGAAGCCGGTGCCCCGGTAGCCGGTGCTTCTATCAGAATTAAAGGAACCCGTACCGGGGTTGCTGCCGGTAATGATGGTAGTTTTCGTATTCAGGCTAAAACCGGCGATGTATTACTAATTACAGGAACCAGCATCGAACCATTGGAAATAGCAATGGGTTCCGGCTCTACCATTTCCATAGTAGTAAAAAGATCTGTGGTTACAGGTACGGAAGTTGTAGTTACTGCATTAGGTATCAGGCGTTCAGAAAAAGCATTGGGATATGCAGTTTCTAAAGTTGACCCCAATACTGTATTGCAAAAATCTGAGCCGGACTTATTAAAAGGGTTGCAGGGAAAAGTACCGGGTGTTGATATAAGAACATCCCAGGGTACACCCGGTGCAGGTACCAGAATTCAGATAAGAGGCAACTCCTCATTTGGTTTGGAAACCCAGCCACTTATTATAGTAGACGGAGTACCTTATAGTAATTCGCAATTAACAACTAGCGGACAAACAGCTGGTGGTGGTGCTTATGGTAGTGGTATTGCCAATCTTGATCAAAACGATATTGAAAGTTTTAATATTCTTAAAGGAGCTGCTGCAGCTTCACTATATGGATCAAGAGCATCAAGAGGCGTTATTTTAATTACAACAAAATCGGGAAGTGCTAAGAAAGGTGCTAAGTCTGTTAATGTGAATGTTAGAAGTGGTGTAAGTGTTGAAAGAATTGCCAACCTGGCAGATTATCAGAATAGTTATGGATCTGGTGCTAACCAGGTTGCCGGTACCGGATCAAATGGTTCGTGGGGAGCAAAATTTGGATCAGGTAATGTGTATAATGCAAGCGGTGCAGTGCTTAGACCAAGTAGTTCAGGAGTTGATTCAATTCTTGCATGGACAGATTACCGCTTAGCATATCCAACCCTTTTTGATCGCAATGGAAATACTGCCTATAAAGCATATCCGGGTAATATAAAAAGCTTGTTTAATACCGGACAACTTTATGAAAATTCAGTAAGTGTAAATGGAGGTGATGCTAACAGCTCTATCGGACTTGTTGCTTCCAACACGTATCATTTAGGATATGTTGAAAACACAAATTATACAAAGAACAATTTTAGTGTTGGCGGACAAACAAAGATTAAAGCATTAACGATAGGTGGAAATCTTAGTTATGTAAGATCTAAACAAAAGGGAGGTTTTTTTGGTGAGAACCAGGTAGGTGGCGCTGCATCACAGTTTGCCCGATCTTTATTTTTAGCAAGAAGCTGGGATATAGAAGGACTGCCTTACCAGGATCTGCAGGGAAGCCCATTAGCTTTTACAAGTGGTAACTATGATCATCCCTACTGGGCCGCTTACCATAACGTTATTACAACATTTGAAGACAGAATTGTTGCTGGTCTCCGGCTTAATTTGAAAGTAAATAGCTGGATAAACCTGTCATATAATTTTGGCACCAATACTTCTATAATAAGCCGCGATGAGATCAGGGATGAATTTTCCCGTGCTGCAGGAGGACTTGGACAGATCATCTCCGATTATTTCAGGCAACAGGAGCTTCAGTCAACGTTTGTTGCCATATTTAATCCAAAAATCGGAAAGAATTTTTCGCTTGACTTTAAACTGGGTAATGACTTTAATCAGCGCACAAGCAGAAGGAAACAAGAACAGGGAGATGATTTTATAGTGCCCGGTATTTTTAGCCTGGAAAATACATCAACAAAAACATTTAATGCCGATAGAGAAAGTAAAAGAAGAATAGTTGGCCTTTTTGCAGATGCTTCACTGGGGTATAAAGGATTTGCTTTTATCAACTTATCAGGACGTAATGACAGAACTTCTACACTTCCCTTTAGAAATGCCAGCTATGTTTATCCCGGCGTTTCAGGTTCATTGGTGTGGACGGATGCATTTAAGTTAAAGTCTAACTGGCTGGATTATGGTAAAGTAAGAGTAGGTTGGGCTAAAGTTGGAAACGATGCACCACCCAACCAGGGAGAAGATGTTTTTTCCTTAAGCACCGTTAATTATTTAGGTCAGTCTTTTGCATTTAATAGCAACACCACCAATGATCCTGTACTAACACCTGAGTTTACCAAAGAACTTGAAATCGGAACTGATCTTTCTCTTTTTAAAAGAAGAGTGAATCTTGATTTTACCTGGTATGATAAATCATCAACAGATCTTATTTTCCCAATCTCTGTACCACAGTCATCTGGATATGGCACTTTTAATACAAACGTTGGTGAAATAAGTAATAAAGGAATTGAAATAGGTCTTACGGTAAAACCTGTATCTACAAAAAATATTAATTGGGAGATAAGAGGGGCATTTACAAAGAACAAAAATATAGTTGTTTCATTGGTGGATGGTCTTGAAAGAACACCAATCCCCGGAGGCTTTACCGGTGGTATCAGGGGATGGCTGGAACCAGGAAAACCATTTGGTTATTTGCGGGGGCAGGTTGCCGATAGAACGGAAAACGGAGAATTGTTGATTAATCCAATTAATGGCCAATTAATTGAAGGATTGGATCAGGCTGATGTTGGCGATCCGAATCCGGATTATAAATTAGGGATTAGTACCAGTTTCTCCTACAAACGATTTTCTCTCTCTGGTCTTTTTGATATTACGAAGGGCGGAGATATGTATTCTGTATCCATATCATCAATGCTTGGCAGAGGAGTAACGTTAGATAATGTGGACAGAGAAACAGGATGGGTAATACCAGGTGTATATGGCGATCCTAACACACATAAGGCAGTACTCGTGGGTGGTAAAACAGTTCCTAATCAAACTAAAGTTTCTACCAACGATTTATATTTCGGGACAACATTTGGTCTTAATGCCCCAGATGAGTTTAATGTATTTGATGCTACGGTTTACCGGCTCCGGGAAATTACATTGGCGTATGAACTGCCAGTCAGTTTTGCAAAGAAAATTGGTGCCAGTGCTATTTCATTAAGCCTTAGTGGCCGTAATCTATGGTATTATGCTCCCAATTTTCCTAAGCATGTAAAGTTTGATCCGGAAGTAAATTCATTTGGTTCTACCAATACACAGGGAATTGAATTGTCTGCTGCACCTACTACAAAGCGGCTTGGCTTTAATATTAATGTAACGTTTTAATTACTTTAAATCTTTAATGATATGAAACAAAATAAAATTGTACTACTTTTTCTGGCAATCGGGCTTCTGATAACTGGTGCCGGTTGCAAGAAATATCTGTATGTAAATCAGAATGTAAATGATCCGGTAAAGGTACCGGTTTCTACTTTGCTTACTGGTTGCGAACTCGCCATTGGAAGATCGTTGTCAATGGGAAACGGAAATGCCGGTGGCTTATCAGGCGGATTATCTGTTTATATGCATCAGCAAAGTACAAGAGAACAAGCTGATGCATATGGTATGCTGTCCAACGATTTTGATATAGAAACAGCGTGGCCAGCGTTATATGCATCTATAGCTGATCTGGATAGAATGATTATTCAGGCTACGGCAGAAACCCGGTTTGTATATGCAGGTATTGGAAAGATTTTAAAAGCCTATGCGTTTAGCCAGATGGTGGATGTTTGGGGAGATATTCCGTTTTCAGAGTACAATAGTTTTAAAAATGGAGTAAAGCAGCCAAAGTTTGATGATGATGCAACTATCTATCCTAAATTATTTACGTTGCTCGATGAAGGTATTACAGCGATCAATAACCCGGCAGTAAATGCATCAGTACCTGGTAACGACGATTTAATTTATAGAGGAAACAGAGCAAGGTGGATAAAAGCGGCTAATACGATTAAATTAAAATTATATACACAGGTGCGGAAGGTGCAGAATGTTACACCGCAGGTTACAGCACTATTAGCAAGTCCGTCTACTTTAATAAGTGCAGCAGCTGATATGTTTATAGTTCCCTGCGGTCCTCTTGGTGCAACAGATGACCGCAATGTTGCATTTACAGAATATTTTGCTACGCAGCGTACCCAGCATGTAAGTCCGTGGTTTTATGAAATAATGCGAGGCTACAATCCTAATATTAATACGGGTGTTGTTGATCCACGTATTCCTTATTATATATATAACCAGCTTAGAGCTAATGTGCCATCGGGCAGTGGTGCTACAGAGTACAGGGATGGCGCATTTATCAGTATTTATTTTGGCTCTGTAGGAACAAACAGGGACAGGAGCCAGCAGAATTCAATCAGTTTATTCGGAATATACCCTATTGGTGGACGTTATGATGATGGGCTGGGTGGTACGGCGGTTACCTCCAGTGGAACGGGAGCAGCACCTTACCGGTTAATTACCTATGCAGACAGGTTGTATCTGGAAGCTGAATTGATCAATACCGGAGTTATTGCGGGTGATGCCAAAGCGGTATTCAGTGCAGCTATGTCAGCATCCATGGCGCAGGTAGATTATGTAATAGCTACATATGTAAAACCAACACAAACAGTATCAACTTTAGGAGCACAAACTGCTTATATCAATTCTATTCTGGCCTTATATGATGCAGGAAGTACTGCCAAGAAACTGGAATATATTATGACCCAGAAATGGCTTTCCAGTGTTGGCTCATCGGTAGATCAATATACTGATTACCGCAGAACAGGTTATCCGGTATTATTTAGTCCAAGAAATCCGGCCATGGCACCCGGAGGTTTTGTGCAACCGCCTGTAAATGGAAATCCATTTCAGATACCACAGCTTGCTGTGCCAGTTCAGCAAGGAACAGATTTTCCATTATCATTACCCTGGAGCCAGATTGAAAGTGCTTTGAACGGAAATGCACCCGCTCCAAAAACACCGGGTACCTACAAGGTATTCTGGATGCCATAATATTTAAAATAAAAAATAAATAAAATATGAAATGAGCCATAAAAATTATCGAGCATCCCGATAGCTATCGGGATATACCAAAAGGCGATGATAATTTTTAAGGCGAATTCCATGCGACAATCAATTAATAATAAAAAATAAACACATGAAAAAGAATATAATTTTTTATTGCCTGGGTGCTACTCTTTTATTTATAACAGGGTGCACAAAAGATGATGGGCCTGTTCCCAAGGAAGTGCAATTGCAAAGGGTGCCAATACCAAAACTGGTTAAAAATGGTGGTAGCGTAACCATAGATCTCACCAATCTTCCGGGCTTTAGTGGAAAATTTGATGTAGGATTATTGTACCCCGGGGATACGCCACCCTCAAAAATGGATGTAGTAATAAGAAAGAATAATACGACAAATATAAAAGTGATACAGGCTGGAATCACTGCTTATCCCACAACACTAACAATTACTGCTGCACAGATTGCCACATTGTTTGGTGCGCCCATATTGCTGAATGATAATTATGATATCGGTGCTGATGTATATACGCAGGATGGGAAAAAGTTTGAATCATTTCCGGCTATTGGTGTAGGCGCAGCAGCAAGCATTAACGGAACCATTCCGGGCTCAAGCCCTACTATCAGGTATTCTGCCATCTGTGCATATAATCCGGATATTTTTCAGGGAAATTTTAAAGCAGCGGATGGGTTTGGTGATGCAGATGGCGCTACCATTGCAATAACAAAAATTGATAATACCCGGTTTTCATTTATTTATCCTTCCGCAATAAATCCAGTACCAATAGTTGTAACAGTTAACCCTATTGATAATAATGCTTCTGTGGTGAATGTGCCATTAACTATAGGAACGCGGTGGGATCCTGCTTATGGCTATCCTAATACGGCGCTCTATGTTAATCCCAGTCTTAATAGTGCGGTTGGTTTTGTTGCGCCATGTGATAGGAAGATTACACTAAATATTCAATGGGGAACAAATGCCGGAGCATTACAATTTGGGGGTGGCCCTTATTCTTTGGTACTAACTAAACTATAGGAAAAAAAAATTAGAGTTTCTCTTTCCTATAAAATAAATTTTGCGGTAAATAAATCAATTTAACTAACACATAAGTATAGAAGTGGGGCACTGCTTTTTGGGTTGTAAAATTGATTTCACAACGAATTCAATAGAATATATATATCACCGTCTTTATTTAGTTTTTTTAATTAATAAATCAAACACACAAGCTTATGAGAAAATTATTTTTAATCTTTAGCAGTATGCTGTTGTCATTGGCAGTTTTTGCGCAGCGAACAATTACCGGTAAGGTGACAGATGAAAAGGGAAACCCTGTTGCCAATGTATCAATAGTGGTAAAGGGTACTACAACGGGTACTTCTACCAAAGCAGATGGCAGCTATACATTAGCGCTACCGGCCAATGCAAAAGCGTTGATCTTTTCTTCTGTTGATATGGGAGAAAAGGAACTAACTATAGGCTCATCATCTGTTATTTCGACCATTATGTCAACACAAACAAAAGGTTTGGATGAAGTAGTGGTAACAGCCTATGGTACTATAAAAAGGGAAGCATTAACGGGTTCAATTGGAACTATAAAAGCTGCCGAAATTGAAAAAAGACCAGTTGGCAATGTTATAAAAGTACTGGAAGGATCCATTCCAGGTCTGATAACAACGAGTGGAAGTGGTCAACCTGGAAGTGGTACAGCTTTACGTGTCCGTGGTTTTGGGTCTATTAATGCCACGTCTGAACCATTAATAGTGCTGGATGGTGTACCATATGTTGGTGGTACATCAAATATCAATCCTGACGATGTAGAAAATATTTCTGTTTTAAAAGATGCAACTTCCACTGCACTCTATGGATCAAGAGGCGCAAATGGAGTTGTAATTATCACCACCAAAAAAGGAAAAAAGGGTCGCAATAATATTTCGGTGCGGTTAATGCAAGGAGTAGCATCACTTGGTTTACAAGGTTATGAAAGAGTCAACTCTTTCCAATATTATCCGTTGATGTGGGAAGCTTACAGAAATTCATTGGTGTATCCTGCAAGCGGTGTTGGTATTTCGCTTGACTCGGCAAACCGGGTTGCTACGGGATTAACCACGAGGACCAGTATACGGGGGCTGCTTGCGTATAATCCATTTAATGTTCCTGTAAATACTATCGTAGGTACAGATGGAAAAATTAATCCATCCGCTCAGCTTTTATATGCTGACGATCTCGATTGGGAAAAAGAAATATTGAGAAATGGGAGCAGAAAAGATTATGGAATAAATTTTAGCGGCGGAGCTGATAAGTCAGATTATTTCCTGTCACTGGGATATCTGAAAGAAGAAGGCTTTGCACAAAAAACTGATTTCGAAAGAATATCAGCCAGATTGAATGTAAATGTTCAACCATTATCCTGGCTGAAAACAGGTATTAATATTTCAGGCATTTATTCTTTATCCAATTCAGCTTCTGAGGGTGGTGGAATTGTTAATCCATTTAATTTTTCACGTAATATAGGTCCTATCTACCCCTATTATGCACATAATATGACAACGGGTGCATTTGTTTTAGATGAGAAAGGCATTAAGATTTTTGATTTGGGTAATTTTCTTGCGGAGCCCATCGGTATTCAAAATGGCATTCCAAACAGACCGGGCACTTCTGCCGGCAGACATGCTCCGGCAGAGTTGCTGTTGAATGAAACACTAAGAAGAAGAATGGTAGCAAGTGCAAGATCTACCACAGATATTTCACTTTTGAAGAGCCTGAAGTTTACGAATAATGTGGCTATCGATTTTCAATATCAACAGGATAATGGGTATGAAAATACACTGGTTGGTGATGGTGCCCCACAGGGCCGCACCCGCAGAAATCCTAATTCATCTGCAGCATTTACTGCCAGCCAATTATTTAACTATAGCAAAAAATTTGCAAATCATAAAATTGATGTCCTTGCCGGACATGAGAGCTATAAACAATTTGATACGGATGTCAACGGATTTTACCAGGGTCAATCATTATCTGGTAATACAGAGTTTGGAAATTTTACCACTATTAATTCATTAACATCCCAGCAGGATAAATACAGGATAGAAAGTTATTTGTCAAGGGCCAATTATGATTATAAAGGTAAATATTTTATTTCCGGTAGTGTTCGTACGGATGGAAATTCCCGGTTTGCAGAAGGAGCAAGATGGGGAAAATTCTGGTCTGTTGGTGGTGGCTGGAACCTGAACAAAGAAAATTTTATGAAAAATATTGGCTGGATCAATAACCTGAAGCTGAGAAGTTCTTACGGCGTTGTTGGTGTAGCTGATGGTATTGGATTCTATGCATACCAGGGGCTGTATGACTTTGCCAACAATGCCAATGAACCGGGAATTTTACAAAGACAAACAGCATTTTTGAACCGTGAATTGAGTTGGGAAAAAAATAAGCAGTTTGATATTGGTGTTGACTTTAGTTTATTTAACAACCGTGTCAATGGATCTTTTGAATATTACAAAAGAACTTCCGCTGATTTGCTTTTTGCAGTACCTCAACCTTTATCAAGCGGATTTCTGACTGTTCAGCAAAATACAGCTACCATGGATAACAAAGGAATTGAAGCACAGGTAAGTGCTGATATTATACGGAATAAAAGTTTTACCTGGAATACATCGATCAATCTTTCTACGGTGAATAATAAAATTACAAAAATGCCAGCCCTTGTTCCGGAATTGATCACCGGAACAAAAAAATACTCGGTAGGATATTCTATTTATGATTACTGGCTTAGAACATATTATGGCGTTGACCCTACAGACGGAGCCGCTTTATATCTGGCGGCAAACACTGCCACTACTGCCGGACGCAGATTAATTCCTAACAAAAATGGAGGTAATGATACAGTAACCACCACAGTGGCCAATGGTAAATTTGAATACCAGGGCACCGTTATTCCTGATCTTTATGGAAGTTTTACGCAATCATTTTCTTTCAAAGACTTTACAATAAGCGCTTTATTTACTTTCCAGATAGGCGGTAAAACATTTGATGCTAATTATCAAACCTTAATGTCTTCGGGTACTTATGGTAGTGCTTTGCATGCAGATATACTAAACAGGTGGCAAAAGCCCGGCGATATTACCAATGTTCCCCGTATGGATAATGGTAGAAGAA
>JANMLJ010000394.1:0-6052 GCA_031372465.1 Chitinophagaceae bacterium
AGCAGCCACAGCAGCAGCATTGCAGAGAGAGAAAGCGGCCGGAGCAGACTTATTTAGAGATGCAGGCGCCGCGTTCAGCACGATTGCGAACAGTTTTTTTAACTACGTTCGGAAGATTATCGCCGCCACAGTCGTGATAGCTTCTAGCTTGTCATCTGCCGGAATGCGTAGAGTTGCATTCGCGAACTCTGTTGTTGCAGCCATAACAGCCGCACCTTGTGTTGGTGCTACGAATTCTGGATCAGCAACGCTTACGGTTAATCCATTACCGGCTGTTACTTTAACAGCTTCTGATTTGTCACTAGCACCTGGTCAAACATCATTAATAACAGCAGTCAGCAACCCGCAAACACCAAATTTTGTTTGGCAGTTAAATGGTGTAACGTTGACTGGTGTTACGGGTAATACCTTTACCGCAAATGTTGACAGACAAGGAAGCTATGTAGTAACCGCAACTACACCAGCACCGGCAGGTTGTACTTCTTCTGCTGCCTTGGCTGGTAAACTTACCATCGGTGCCGAAGCTTCCGACAATTTATGGATTTATCCAAATCCAACTCCCGGAGCATTCCAGGTAAGATTGTATTATAGTGGATTGCTGACAGAGAGAAGAAAAGTGTCGATCTTTAATTCTACCGGTCAATTGATACAGGAAAAAGAGTTTACACTGGATAATATTTCAAGCACGTACCTGCGGATGGATTTTGATCTGAGCTCACTCGCAGCAGGTACCTATATCGTGAAAGTAAATAATCTAAATACCGAAAAGATTGTAACAGGATTAGTAATTGTTCAATAATAAGAACAGGCTAAACAATTAATAGCAATAAAAATCCCTCTCGAAATAAACGAGAGGGATTTTTTTTTAGACTATATAATATCGAATGTCAAGAGTATAAAAATTAGAAACAAGGAGATGGCTTTGCTATACAGTAAATAAGCTACTATTTCTATTGGTGAATCAAATACTCCATATAAATAAAAAAAATATCAAATTACAATTGTTGAATTCAAGTGGGTTAAGCTAAAGTTAGATTGTTTGGGCTAAAGACCATTTGGATTCTAATCAATTACCACGGACTTAATGCTGTGTCAACCGATTTCTATCTTCAATCGGTTTTAGCCGAAATTATTCTTCCATGTTTCTGTAAAGAAACAATTGAAGTAATCCAGGCTTTAGTAATTATATATCTTTTCAGGATTTTTATACCATTCATATATAATGCACTTTGATAGTTATCAGCTAAGTATTGGAATCCTCTGTCTGAATGATGTATAAATGCTAAACCCTTGTCCTTCCTGCTTTTTACAGCCATTTTAAATGCTGTAAGCAGTAACCACTGTACAGGAGGCAATACAAAACCTTTAACACTCTATACAGGTAGTAATACGGATATTAAAGGCTACCTATATTATTGCGGTGTACATGCATTTGGCAACCTTAGTGGCGATGTAACTGCTGCGGCTAATCTTTTAATCGCTTTGATACCACAACTTGAAAAAAAATGTGGCAACAATTAGCTAATAATTTATTAGTTTTTTTAAAATTTATATACATAAAAAGCGTTTTTGGCATTATAAACAATTTGCAAAGTTTACTCGCCCTTTTTAATAAATGTGAATGTATTAATCTGGAAGGGTGGGGCTCCTTCAGGCCATGGAATACCAATTATATCTTCAGAGCCGTTAATTACACGGCCATCAACGGATAGTTTTCCCTTTGATAAATATATTCCTCCATTGTTATGTTTTCTTCCCCAGGCCAGTTCCCCATTATCAGTAACCAGTAAAAAATCTGAACGTATGTTAAATTCATCAATTACTCTTGTATCCAGTACATATTTACCATCGACCATTTTTATCTCCCACACGAAATTCATGTCTTCACCACCGGGTACCACTAATTTACCTTCCCATTTTCCCATAAATGGTTTGAGTGAATTTGCAGTTGATCCTGGATGTTTCAGATAGAAGTCCACTCTTGGATCAGGTTCAAGGATAATTGCTTTTGCTTTTGCTAAAAGTAAACTCACTTGTTTGTCAGCACCGTATTTTTTTGAGCAATAGGTGATAAGGTTAATCGCATTTTCCTTTTTAAATACTCCGATATACTGCCGTGCAGCAGCTAATAAAACTGCTCGTGGAATCTCGTAATTGCACCGGTTTTTAATAGATAAATTTTCATAATATTTCTCTAATTCCTCCAACGACATACCGCTTTGCGGAGGAATGTATTCGTTAAAAAGGAATTTTAGACCATCATAGATTCCTTTATAAGGCATTGTTTCATGCGTTTCATAATCAATTTTTTGCTGACGGTAGCTATTGCATCCTGCAAGTTGTGCAAAATTGTTGCTCCAGCCATATAATGATTCGGCTGAAAAGTAGCGAAACAAACAATTGGCTGACATTTTTTGCTGGTAATTTCTTAATAATGATTTATTAACAGTCATAGGCGCATCAAGCGAGAGAACAAAAGAAAAAAGTTGAGGATAAGATAAACCAGCATACGTAACAAACAAACCTCCCTGCGAATGTCCAACCAGTGTATTCAACTTATTAACAGGATAATTTTTATTAATAAAAGGGAGGAGCTCTTTTGTAAGAAATTTTAAAAAATTTGCAGCCCCCATAGTGGAATCAATTTCCTGTGGCACAGGCATATCTCTGTCTCTGTTGGTATTATAAATTCCCACTATGATCGCTTCAGGCATCTGTGGCAATGAACTACCATGATACATAAATTGTGTAGCAGCTACGACACTAAGAAAAAGTGATTCGGCATCGAAGACATACAATACAGGGTAGGTTATGTTTTTAGAACCAGGTTGAGCTGGAGAATAAATTTGAATCTTCCTTGACTCTTGTAATATAGTGGAATAAATAGTGACAGTTTTGCCGGGTAAATTTTGTGAAAACCCTAAACAGTATACAAAAATGAACAAAAGCAAAGTTGAAAAATATTTCTTCATGCTGGTTGTTTGATTTGTTACTAGAATGATTACTACAATAAATTTAGGCGATGAGGTCATGTGCAAACAATAAATTTATACAAGCGGTAAAGGGAAAACGTTAAAATTAATTGTAACGTTTCCGCTACAGTGGGATTTAAAAAAGTAGTATGCCCCTTTTTCCCATCAAACAGGTAAAACAATAGCTAGCTGATTTTATTTTAAATGTTCATTAGAGATCGGGCTCCATCGGATTAACACTTAATGAATCAAATAAATAATCTAGCGGGCTGTAATTATTATTCGTTTAGCACAATACAATTTTCAATTTACACTTTCAGAAATTTGTTGGTTTGTCACTTTACCATGTGGGTGTCGGTGTCTCTAAAACTGTAAAAAATTTGACATTAGATGCCCGTTCAGACATTATCCCTATTGGAATTTTGATGCACATGCCAGATAATCTGAATAACTTGGACTTAAACAAAAACTGATGCGTTGGATATCTTTTTTGGGCTCCCATTTTTTTCAAATGGTTGGTACAATATAAATTTACAGATCATGTAGTAGAAATGCTTGCTACACGGCTTATCAGTTATGCAAGAAGTATAAATGATTTACTAAAAAAAGTAAAAGCAATAAATAATAAAGAGAAATATTTACCTGGAAACAATTAAACTGAAAGACTTTGAACCATTTGGTATCTGTCCTGGTAATATTTGCTGAGGATAAAAGTTGAATGGCTCTTTGTAGGTAAGGTTTGGCATTCTTTGAAATTGCTGCATATCTGGTACCACAATTGGCATATTATCCAGATTGGAAATAAAAACTTTATCACCGTTTGATAAGGTATAGGAATCAACAGGGTTGTTATTAAAAGGAGGAGGGTGATAAATAAAATGTTTTATAGAAGGTAAGTTTATGCTTTTATTTTCAATCAATTTATTTTCTTCAGCTTGCTTTTTCAGCAGATGTTTCTGAATATCAAATAAGTCGTTTTGCTGGGCTGATGCTGTGGTAAATGCAGCAATTCCAAAAAGAAGAAACACTTTTTTCATAGTCAAATATTTAAGCAATTTGAAATTACACCTATTTTTTCATTTGCTTCCAGTTATTAATAAGGAAGTTGGTGGAGGAGTCATGATTAGTTACGGGTTCGTCCGTTAATAATTCAGGCAATATTTTGTTGGCTAATTGCTTGCCTAATTCCACACCCCATTGATCGAAACTGAAAATATTCCAGATAATGCCCTGCACAAAAATTTTATGTTCATATAGCGCAATTAATTCTCCCAATGTATAGGGCGTTATTTTTTTAACCAGGAAAGAATTGGTTGGCTTATTGCCGGTAAAAACTTTATAGGGAAGGAGCTTCGCGATTTCATTCGCTGGCATTCCTTGTTTTTCCAGTTCTATCTTTGCTTCATCTTCTGTTTTGCCATTCATTAAAGCCTCAGTTTGTGCAAAGAAATTGCTCAGCAGTTTTACATGATGGTCGCCGATGGGATTATGGCTTTGAGCCGGGGCAATAAAATCGCAGGGTATCATGGGAGTACCCTGGTGAATCAGTTGATAAAATGCATGTTGACCATTGGTGCCAGGTTCGCCCCAGATAACCGGGCCGGTAGCATATTTTACCGGTTCACCATTCCGGTCAATCGTTTTGCCATTACTTTCCATATTGCCCTGCTGAAAATAGGCAGCGAAACGATGCATATACTGATCATAAGGAAGAATAGCCTCGGATTGAGAACCAAAGAAATTAGTATACCAGATGCCAAGCAATGCCATGATCACCGGTATGTTTGTTTCAAAAGGTGCGGTGCTAAATTGATTATCTGTATGATGGGCTCCTTTTAATAACTGTTCAAAATTTTTATAGCCTATCGTTAATGCAATAGACATACCAATGGCACTCCATAAAGAATATCTGCCACCCACCCAATCCCAGAATTCAAACATGTTTTTTTTATCAATGCCAAACTTCACCACTTCTTTTTCATTGGTAGAAAGGGCGACAAAATGTTTGGCAACATGTTTTTTATCCTTTGCATTTTTCAGGAACCAATCCCTGGCAGTATGTGCATTGGTCATGGTTTCCTGAGTGGTAAATGTTTTGGAAGCTATAAGAAACAACGTACGTTCCGGTTTTACTTTCTTTAATGTTTCGGCAATATGCGTACCATCTACATTGGAAACAAAATAAGTTGTTATATCATCAACCCAATAGGGTTTGAGGGCTTCTGCTACCATTTGCGGACCAAGATCACTGCCACCTATGCCAATATTGACAATGTATTTTATTTTCTTACCAGTGTATCCTCTTAATTTTCCGCTATGAATGGCGTTGGAGAAAGTTTTCATTTTACCAAGTACTTTCTTTACTCCGGGCATTATATCATTTCCTTCTGTGACTACCGGACGGTCTGAAAAATTGCGGAGAGCAATATGTAAAACTGAACGTTTTTCCGTTACATTTATCATTTCACCATTGAACATAGCAGCAATTGCTTCTTTTACTTTACATTCTTCAGCCAGTTGCAAAAGCAGTTGAATAGTTTTGCCGGTAATAATATTTTTAGAATAATCAAAAACTAATTCTTCCTGGCAAAGTGAATATTTTTTTGAACGATCCGGATCCTCCTGAAATAATTGTCTCAGGTGTGAAGTCTTCATTGTTTCTGCATGCGCTAGTAATTTTTTCCAGGCTTTGGTTGACGTTGGATTTATAGTTGGAAACATATGTCGTATAAATTATAGTTGATTGAAGATGTCAATTGTTTTTGCGACCATTTCTTTAGTAATATCGAGGTGAACAACCAATCTTACCCGGTTAGGCGAAATAGCATAACCCAATATCGAATGTTCTTTTAGCTTAGCGACCAAATTGGGTGCTGTTAAATTTTCTTTTAATTCAAAAATGATGATATTGGTTTCAACAGGCAAAAGCAACTGCACAAATTCTTTTTCAGCAATGGCTGCAGCAATCTGTTTTGTATGTGCATGGTCTTCTTCCAGTCTTTCAATATTATTTTGTAATGCGTAAACTCCGGCAGCTGCAATAAAACCAGCCTGTCGCATACCTCCTCCAAAAACTTTTC
>JANMLJ010000399.1:0-19927 GCA_031372465.1 Chitinophagaceae bacterium
GATACGGGAAACACTCTCCTCATAATTTTTACGATGATGATATAACATGTCGATTTGGGGATCCAGCGAAGCAAAATAATGCTCTACTTCTTTTTTAACCGAAGGCTCAGTACTATGAAGATGATTAAATAAAGTAATCACCTGTCCCTGCAAAAATTCCTGAATATTCAACTCTTCGCCGGATTGTAAAACATCTGAGGCGGAAATGATGAATTTACCTATTTTGAACTCTACTTCCTGTAGTAATGGAAATGGTATGTTTACCTGTGCTTTTTTAATGACTACCTGCGCCAGCTCCAGTTGTTCAATGATGTCTGCTTGTATGGCTTGCGAACGTTGGACAGATGAATTCCGGATATCAATGGCGCCATAGAGCGGGTGTACATCATTAAATGTAATACGTTCAATTTTTGCATCTTTTTTCAGGTGCTGATTGACGATATAAGTAAGCGAGGCTTCTGTAAATTTCCATTCAACAGCTGGTTGTACGGCTGTAAATTTCTTTTTTATTACGGTGTCAACATGACTATTAAGTTGTTCCAGGCTTTTTTCCAACCCTAAAGTAAAAAGCGGAATAACGGCTTCAATTTTTGCTATATGTGCAGGCTTTAAATGGCCATCAATTTTTGAAGTTATTTCCAGCATGCCAAGTAGTCCTTCTTCCGTTTTCAACGGGCAGATAATAAGGCTTCTGGCGTTCTCTAAATGGTAGTATTGTAAAAATTGTACACTATTCAACGATTGTTCTTTCAATGTTTCAAATAATACCGGTTGATTGCTTTCCCGGAAAAGGAGTTTACAGTAATCACTTATTTCATCTTTATCAGAAGTAGAATGAAAATGTTTGAACAGGATACTATTGTTATTGTGCAAATCAGAATAAACATAGTGTCCATTAATTTTAAAGAAAGGAGTAATCCCAATAGACAGGTCTTTTAAGCCGATCAGCATCTGCACATATTTTTCCAGTTCGGTATATACAGAAGCATCAGAAAACGCATTAGTATCAAGCAGGCGGTTTTTTATTTGCGTGATTACCTCCTGTTCTGTCATATCATTTACCCGGATAACAGAAATTCCTTCAAAAATAAATTTATCCAAAGGAACTTGATTCATCAGCTCTGCTATCGTCATCACGGAATTTGTATGTTTATTCAAAATACTTTCCGGCATAGTGGGCATTTCGCCAATGGGTTTTACATCTATAAAACGGGCATCAATACGTAATTCAAGAAAACGGGTAAGTCCGGTTTCTTCATTCAGATAAGGATGAATGGAACGGGACGACTCAGGGCTGTTAACGCCAAGGTATTTTTTCAAAATAAGTCCATAGGCAAATTGCAATCTCTGTTGATCAAGATTATTAGCAGCCAGGCCTTCGGGTACATTTATTTCATGAGTACCGGGTTTCAGCATAGATATAAAACGGGGTGAAGCATATACCGCCTCTAGAGTAAATGGAATTGCCACGCCATACATAAAATTTGCTGTAGTAGGTGGAAAAACAGCAGACAGTAATTCTTCAATCAGTTCTGTATTGGAAGTTAACAAATCGAGGTTGGTAATGGCATTCATCAGCTCCGGATGTGATTCAAATTGCTTCACCACATTCCCATAAAGTTTTTTCATACCCGGATTGCCTTCATCAATATTTTTTTTTAGTGCTTTTACTAACGGGTAAAAAGAAAGACGGCTGTTAAATAAAGATTCGTCAACCAATAAAACATTTTCTTGCATGGTACTAAGGTTTAAAGAACCTGTGTAAAGCTAATAAATATAGGCTGTTCTCCACTGTATTCAACCAGGTAATACCAAATGTATTTATAAATTAGTCCAACTGCTTCCGGTAGAATGCCGATGTAGCAGTCGTTTAGGCCAATTATCCCGATAGCCATTGGGAGGACTATAACGGATGCACAATCGGTATAATTTGCAATAAAAGACGGGTAGAAGTTTTCGGGTAAGTTAATGACTTGTTACGCAACAAAAAAAGCCGGAAAGATTTATAAACTTTCCGGCAAATTATAACTGGTAATAATATTAATATCTTCTTATGCGGCCAATGACAATGCCAACTTTCAACTGTATAGTAAAGAAGGAATCGTTCGTTTTTTCGCCACCCCGCTGATCGCCCGGACTGGTTACCCCGTTTGGTTTTAGCTCACCTTTCCTGTTATATAACTGCTTTGCTAATGAAGCCAGATTTGCAGGAAGGTATTTGTTGAATAAATCGGGATCTATAAATGTTGTACTTACATCATCGAGATAATCAGTAAACAAATAACGATAATTTGCTTCAAGCCTGGCCGTAAACTGAGAACTGATTTCATATTTCACTCCCATTCCTCCCGAAATATTAAACTGGCTAAGTTGGTAAGGTTTATTTTTTGGATATTCTTTGAAGCCCTGACCTTCTGTACGAAGAGGTTGTAAAGAATACCATTGACCATTGAGATTAGCCTGAGGGTTAAATGAATAATAGCCAACGCCAACTACGCCATAAGGAGATAAACGAGGGGGGCTATGCTCATTATAATCCCTGAACATAAATGGGTGAATTTCTGCAGCTAATTGAAAATCAGAAATTTTACTTTTAAAACTCAGATTGTTTTCATAACGACTGCCACTTTTTGTAGCCGTACTTTTCAATAAGCTGTCAGCACCACTTACTTCCCCGAAAGTAGCTTCTAATCTCAGGCCAATCTTTTCATGAAACATGGCTAGAATATAAAAACCAGCGCTTGGTTTAACACTCTTCCAGTCTAGTTTTCCGAGATCTGTTAGCGCATTCATAACACCGAATGTAGGACCCAGATCAAAGACTACAGGCTTATCATAAAATTTCTCATTATAGAAATAATATTGTGCTTTAATTGATTGGTGAAACAGGATATTGCTCAGCAATATGAGAACTATAAGTTTTCTCATTTACAAACAGATTTAGGATACGATAATATCATTGGTTTTGTCATAGGTTCGGTTACTATATATTTCATAAAAATTGCGAAAAGAAATATATTTCCTTCAAAATTTACTTCCCTGCCTGATAATATATAAGGCATTCCAGGTTTTAATGGCCATATTAAACCTGAAAGGGTGCAATTTAACAATAATAAAACGTTTAGAGGACCTGTTTAGTATTTACCTGCCGAAAATAACGGCAACCCTCTTGTAAACCACATTGTTCGCACAAAGGCTTCCTGGCAATACAAACATAACGGCCATGGAGTATAAGCCAATGATGCGCTTTATGCACCAACTCTTTTGGAATATTTTTTATCAGTTCCATTTCTACTGCCAGTGGGGTAGCAGCTTTTTGCGAAACCAACCCTATTCTTTTGCTTATCCTGAATACATGGGTGTCAACTGCCATATTCGGTTGATTGTCAATTACTGATGTAATAACATTGGCCGTTTTTCTTCCTACACCAGGCAATTGGATCAGTTCATCCACTGTCATTGGAATTTCACCATTGAATTCTTCCATTACTTTCCTTGCCATACCTATCAGGTGCCTGGTTTTATTGTTAGGATATGAAATGCTTTTTATTAAAGGGAAGAGTTCATCAAAACTGGATTTGCTCATTGATAGCGCATCAGGATATTTTTGAAAAATAGCCGGGGTGGTCAGGTTAACCCTTTTATCAGTGCATTGGGCAGAGAGTATAACGGCAACCAATAATTGAAACGGATCATGAAATTCAAGTTCAGTTTCGGCAACCGGCATATTTTTTTCGAAATAATCAATGACAAAATGATAACGTTCTTTACGGGTCATGGTATACCCCCAACCCCTAAAGGGGAGTTAGGAAAAGCAAGATAAGAAAAGAAGCCCCTGTCCCCAAAGGGAGACTTGGTTCTAATTGTCATTTTAGACTGCAACATTTTTTGTAGTAATTGGTTAAAAATTTTGTTTCCTGTTATATTAACATTGATAATTATCTTGTGTAGCACTTCTGTACTTTCTGTTCCCTTCTATACATTATAGCTGGCTGCATTACAATCGCCGTTTTTCTTTGTGTAAAATTTATAGTCAGTAAAGTATCATTGACCTAAGTTCCCTTTAGGGACAGGGTACAAAAAAGTCCCGCATTGCGGGACTATAATTTTTTTAAATAAGTAATTAAATTACTGTATTTCTGCAGCAGCCTGTTCCCTTGCATGATTCAATACGTTCAATACTACTTCTGTACGGGGTGTAGTAATGATTTTGTCAAGGCGCTGCATTGATGCTTTTAAAACAGTCAACTTTTCACGAAGTGTCCAGTCTTTTTCTAAAGCAAGTTCAATAGCAGCTCTTTTTTTAGCAGGGGTTTCGTTGTACAAATACAATAAAAGATCTTCAGGTGTAAAATTTGTCATTTGGCAAATCCGGTTAAGTGTCCAATAATTCGATGTGTCCTAATAGCAAGATATAAAAAAACGTCCGCTATATTAACGGGGGTAGGTTTGCCTTATTGTGTTTCAGGGACTAATTCTTTGTTTTGGCTTGATTGAGGTCCGGGTTTTCAGGTATCAGGAAAATTTCTTCATTATCCCTTTTCATGAAATATTTTTCCCTGGCAACCTTTTCAACAGCAGCAGGGGTTGACTCAAGTGCCTCTAAATCTTTACGTTCTGCGGTAATTTGGGAAATAAAATATCTTTTGCTTTGTAGTAACTCTCCCAGTTCTTTGTGACGTTTGTACTGTGAAAATATATCGTTTTTATCCAAAAAAAGGATAACCACGCAAAAAGCTGCAAAGGCAATGAAATACTTGTTTTTGAGAAATCCGGGGATATAGGTTAGTAGTCTGTTCATAGTTCATGGTTTAAGGTTTATGGTTCATAGTCTGGAAATAGTTCATGGCCCGTTTCTGAACCATGAACTATTAACTATGAACTATTTCCCAAATTTAATCTTTCCTTTTGGAAATACAGCCGTACCCCCTAATAATTCTTCAATTCGTATCAGCTGATTATACTTTGCTATCCTGTCTGTTCTCGAAGCGCTACCTGTTTTTATCTGTCCACAATTTAAAGCAACAGCTAAATCAGCAATCGTAGTGTCTTCTGTTTCACCGCTGCGATAGCTCATGATCGTATTGTACCCGTTATGCTGGGCTAAGGTTACTGCATTAATTGTTTCAGTAATTGTTCCTATCTGGTTTACTTTAACTAATAGCGCATTACCCGTACCGGTATCAATTCCTTTTTGCAGGCGAAGTGTATTGGTTACAAAAAGATCATCGCCCACCAGTTGAATTTTTTTACCTACTGTATCCGTTAATAATTTCCAACCAGCCCAATCATCTTCGGCCATGCCATCTTCTAAGGAAACGATGGGATAATGCTTCACCCAGTTTGCCCAGAAATCAACCATTTTTTCACTACTTAGTTTTTTGCCGTCTGATTTATGAAAATGATAAACCTTTTTAGCACTATCATACATTTCGCTCACAGCAGGATCCATAGCTATAGCCACCTGTGACCCGGCTTTAAAACCTGCGGTCTTAATAGCTATCATTACCGTATCAATCGCCTCTTCATTACTTTGGATATCCGGAGCAAAACCACCTTCATCTCCCACATTGGTACTGTAACCTTTTTTCTTTAAGACTGATTTTAATGCATGAAAAATTTCAACACCCCATCTTAATCCTTCACTAAAACTGGAAGCGCCAACCGGCATTACCATAAATTCCTGGAAGTCGATTTTATTGTCAGCATGAGATCCACCATTCAGAATATTCATCATGGGTATCGGCAATGTCCTGGCATTAGTACCACCGATATAACGATAAAGTGGCAGCGATGCTTCTTCAGCAGCGGCTTTGGCAACAGCCATACTTACGGCAAGGATAGCATTGGCGCCTAATTTTCCTTTATTAGGAGTGCCATCGAGTTGTATCATCATTTCATCAATGCCTGTCTGGTCGGCCACATCATTTCCCAGCAAAACCGGCGCGATGATTTTATTTACATTTGTCACTGCCTTTAAAACTCCTTTACCTCCATACTTTTTTTTATCTCCATCTCTCAGTTCTACTGCTTCATGAATACCGGTACTGGCACCACTGGGAACTGCTGCACGACCCAATACACCTTCGTCGGTTATAACATCTACTTCTACGGTAGGATTACCTCTTGAATCTAAAATCTGACGGGCGAAAATTTCTGAAATGTAACTCATGATTGGTTTGAAGATTTAAGTTTATAAAAATGGGATATATCTTCCAATGACAGGCGTTCGTGGTGCAAAGAAACAGTATTAGCCGCTTGTAACAAAAAAGTAGTAAGAAGACCGGTTAATTTGATTTTTTAACCACTCAACAACGAACGGATGTTCGATTTTAATTATCACCGTATCTTTAAAAAAATAATAATTTATGCGGTTGATTCTTTTTTCTGTAAGTATGTCAATATTATTACTGACTACTAAAAATGTACAGGCTCAGGCTATTCCCAAATTAATAACTTCTGTAGAAGGCATTAAAGAATATGAAATGAGCAATGGCTTGCGGGTATTGCTGATGCCGGACGAATCGCAATCTAATATCGCGGTAAATATTGTTTATAAAGTTGGTTCCCGCCATGAAGGTTATGGAGAAAGTGGGATGGCTCATTTACTGGAGCACATGCTATTCAAACAGTGTAAAAAATTTGTTGACATAAAAAAAGCAATTGCTGATAAAGGAGCTCAGGCCAATGGCACTACCTGGTATGATAGAACCAATTATTATGAAATCTTATCAGCCTCCGATGAAAATCTTCGGTGGGCATTGGATATGGAAGCAGACAGGATGGTGAACTCTAAAATTCTACCGGAGGAATTAAAGAAAGAATTCAGCGTAGTTAGATATGAATTTGAAATTGGCGAGAATTCGCCGGACGGAGTACTCAATGAGAGAATACTTGCTGCCATGTTTATGTGGCATAACTATGGCAAATCTACCATCGGCAGTAAGGAAGATATTGAAAGAGTGAAGGCAGAAAATTTAAAAACATTTTATAAAAAATATTACCAGCCCGATAATGCCGTTTTAATAGTATCCGGAAAGTTTGAAGAGAAAAAAGCATTGGCTTACGTGCAACAATATTTTGGCCCGATCCCTAAACCTGCGAGGGTATTACAACCTACCTATACCATGGAACCTGCACAGGATGGTGAAAGAAATATTTCTCTCCGCCGTACCGGTGATATCCAGTACATCGGTATGGCTTATCATACGCCATCAGTGGCTGACAAAGATTATATGGCCAATTATGCACTGATTGAAATTTTAACCAATAACCCTTCTGGTATTCTATATAAAAAATTAATAGATTCAAAACTCGCTTCCGGTGTATATGGATATGCGCAAACTTTATATGATCCCGGATTTTCTTATTTCCAGGTAAGCGTACCAAAAGATAAAAGTATTGACAGTGCCAGGCAGGCTTTATTTACAACAGCCGATGCAGTAGGTAATATGACGATTACCGAAGAAGACCTGACCCGGGCAAAAAATACGATAACAAAGTATTTTGAAGATCTTACAAGCAAGACCAATGACCTGGCTATTGCTTTAACAGAATATATCGGTGCAGGCGACTGGAGGCTTTTATTTTTATCCCGCGACAGGTTAGAAAAACTGACGGTAGCCGATGTGCAGGCCGCTGCTAAAAAATATTATAAAACATCTAACCGTACCTATGGTGTTTTTATACCAGAAGCTACCCCCGACAGAACAGTGGTAGCTGAAACGCCCGATATTAAATCTTTATTAAATGGTTATAAAGGAAAAGAAGTTGCTGCCCAGAAAGCCAGTTTTGAAAATACCATTGAAAATATTCAAAAAAATATTGAATACGGCACTTTATCTAACGGTGGTAAGTACACGCTTTTGGAAAAGCCAACCAAGGGCGATAAAATAACGGCGTTACTTACTTTGCGATTTGGGGATGAAAAAACGTTGGCTGATAAATCAGAAATAGGTGCTTTGCTGGCAGATTTGCTGATAACAGGTACCACCAGCAAAACAAAAAAGCAAATTACTGATGAACTGGATAAGTTAAAGACAGATATAACTTTTACCGGCGGGGCCGGCTCTTTATCCATAAAAATAAACTCAGACAAACAAAACCTGCCGGCTGCCCTTACGCTATTGGATGATATGTTGTTGCATCCCAGATTTGATGCAGAAGAATTTGATAAAATAATGATTGATACTAAAGCTGGTTATGAAGCTAATAAAAACGAGCCGACCACCCTGGCTTCAGAAAAGTTGGGGAAAATGTTGAGTAATTACCCAAAAGGACATCCTTATTATGCGGCTTCTACTGATGAAAACCTGGCAGAACTGGCAAAAGTAAAATTGGATGATGTAAAAAAATATTACCATGATTTTTATGGGGGTAATAATTCTGTAGCTGCATTTGTAGGACAACTTGATAAAAAACAAGTGACAACTTTTCTCCAAAATACCTTTGGTAAATGGAATAGTAAAGAATCATATAAAGAAATTGAACCGGTATATTTTGAATCAAAGGGAGCTATGGAAACAATTAATACACCCGATAAAACAAATGCAATGATGGTGGGAGGGATGAACCTGAATGTTTCCCGGAAAAATCCGGACTATCCGGCAATCCTGATGGCTAATGAATTATTAGGCGGAGGTGCCTTTCTATCATCAAGAATACCACAACGGCTGAGAGAAAATGAAGGTATGAGTTATGGTGCAGGCAGTTTTTTAGATGTAGAATACAAATACAATACGGGCAATTGGGGATTGTATGCATATTTCAATCCATTATATAAAGGCAGGTTAGATTCTGCCTTGCACCAGGAATTAGATAAAGCGCTGAAAGGAGGATTTACACAGGATGAATTGACAAAATCTGTCGGTAGCTTTTTGGAACAGGATAAAACATCGCTGGGTAATAATGAAAACCTGGCAGCTATGCTCCGTTCTTACCTGGCAAATGACAGGGATCTTGGTGATTTCTCCCGCTTTGAGAATAAGTTAAAAGTAATGAGCCTTAACACCGTGAATGAAGCCCTTCGTAAATATTTTGATAAATCGAAACTGGTTACAGTTTATGGAGGCGATTTTGAAAAAGGAAAAACAACTAACCCGACAGATAGAAAGGGGTTTTAATTAGTCAATGCTTTAAATATATTTTCCAGGCTATGGTTTTCGCTTTGTAGTGAAATGATATTCAGATTTTGCTGCAAAGCGAGTTCCAGTAATTGCTTTCTCACTGCATCAGGGTTTGCTGTTTGTAATTTGTAGGTTGTTGATGATAGTTGTTCTACTTTTTTGATGTCAATTAAATTTTCTAACAAGGTTTTATCCATTACTTCTTTAAACTGAACAACTACTGCATGGTTATTACTACTTCCTTTTTGCAGATTAGTTACCGTGTCATCGGCTACCAGCTGCCCTTTGTTGATGATGATAACCCTGTCGCAGATGGCTTCCACTTCCTGTAAAATGTGCGAAGAGAATAATACCGTTTTATTTAATCCCTGGTTTTTTATTACTTCTCTTATTTCTACTATCTGGTTGGGGTCGAGACCGGTTGTTGGCTCGTCCAGAATCAATACTTCAGGGTCATGAATTAATGCAGCGGCTAACCCTACCCGTTGTTTATATCCTTTTGAAAGCTGCCCTATTTTTTTCTTTGATTCTGCAGTAAGCCCTACAAGATCAACCACTCTGTCGACTGTAGACCGTGGACTGTTGACCTTATGTACTTCTGCCACAAACCCAAGATATTCTCTCACATACATTTCATAATACAAGGCATTCAATTCGGGTAAATACCCAATCTTCTTTTTTATTTCCAACGGTTGTTCCGCTACATTGATACCGCATACATATGCTTCACCACCCGTTTGTTGCAGGTAGCCGGTAATGATTTTCATGGTGGTTGATTTGCCGGCGCCATTCGGTCCGAGAAAACCAACAATTTCTCCTTTATTCACTTTAAAAGAAATGTTGTTCACGGCTTTTTGTTCACCGTATTCTTTCAGCAGGTTTTTTACTTCTATGGACATGGTACAAACCTACACCAAAAGCTTAAAATTATAACACTGACTTTCCCGGGTACTTATTTCTGTATTTTTATAATCTATGGTCGCCATTATTGTTGTAATTTTTATCATTGGTTATGCAGCTATTGCTCTGGAGCATCCATTGAAAATAAACAAAGCAGCTTCAGCACTTATTACCGGGGTATTATGCTGGACGGTATTTGCCCTGTCTGCAGCAGACAAACATGCACCGGCACATTTGCTTACTGAAAATCTGGGGGAAGTAGCCGGCATTTTATTTTTTCTGATGGGGGCTATGACGATTGTGGAACTGATAGATGCTCATGATGGATTTGAAATAATTACCACCCGCATCAACACCACCAGCAAAAGAAAATTAGTCTGGATAATCGGCTTTATAACATTTTTCCTTTCGGCCGTATTGGATAATTTGACTACTACTATTGTATTGGTTTCATTATTACGCATAGTAATACCGGATAAAAAGGACCGTTTATTGTTTGCGGGATTAGTAATTATTGCGGCTAATGCAGGCGGTGCCTGGAGCCCTATCGGGGATGTAACAACAACGATGCTTTGGATAGGGGGACAGATTACAGCCGGGAGTATAATCGTTCAAACAATTTTGCCCAGTCTTGTTTGCTTTTTGATACCCGCCTTTATAATCAGCAGGCAGGTAAAAGGAAATACTGAGAGAATTGAAGAAGCAGAAGTAAAAAAGGAATTTACCAATACTCAAAAAGTAAGAAACACCATTTTCTGGGTAGGAGTAGGCAGCCTTCTCTTTGTTCCTGTTTTTAAAACAATTACCCACCTCCCTCCTTATATGGGTGTTTTATTGGGCCTTGGTGTAATGTGGGTAATAACTGAAATGATACACAGTGAAAAAGATGAAGCAGAAAGAGGTCAGTTATCGGTCAACCATGCATTGCGAAAAATTGATACACCAAGTATTTTATTTTTCCTCGGCATTTTATTAAGTATTGCAGCTTTGCAGGCAACAGGGGTACTTACAAATCTTGCAACAGCCATGAATGATTCTATTGGTAATATTAAAATTATTACTCTCTCCATCGGGTTATTGTCGGCCATAGTAGATAATGTACCGTTAGTGGCAGCTGCACAGGGAATGTATAGTTTGGACCAATATCCTACCGGTCATTTCTTCTGGGAGTTCCTGGCGTATTGTGCAGGTACAGGAGGCAGTTGTTTAATTATCGGTTCTGCTGCCGGTGTAGCGGCAATGGGATTGGAGAAAATAGAATTCTTCTGGTATATGAAAAGGATTGGATGGCTGGCACTGGTTGGTTACCTGGCGGGGGCAGCGGCATTTACTTTGCAGCATTATTTAATGAAATGATCCCTTTTATAATCTGTCAAACTCATACAAAGGGTCAATATCAGTTCCGGCTTTCATTTCCACTATCGGTTTTATTAATCCGTCGTGCAGGTCATACACCCAGCCATGCAGGTCGGGTCGTTGCTCGTTGTTCCATGTTTTTTGAATGATAGCTGTTTTGGCAAGATTAAAAACTTGTTCTTTCACATTTAATTCAACCATTCTGTTTACTCTGCTATTTTCATCTTTTATTTCTTGCAGTTCTTTTCTATGAATGCGGTATATATCTTTTATATTTCTAAGCCACATATTCAGCACCTGGTTAAAATCATCATTGCTCATGGCTGCTTTTACTCCACCACATCCGTAATGGCCACAAACGATTACATGTTTTATCTTTAGATGGTTTACGGCATAATCCAATACACTCATCAGGTTTACATCGGTATTCACCACAAGATTGGCCACATTACGATGAATAAATATTTCCCCGGGTTCTGTTTGTGTTATCTGGTCCGGTGGTACCCGGCTATCGCTGCAACCAATCCATAAAAATTCTGGTGATTGAACATGTAGCAACCGTTCAAAAAAACCAGGGTCTTCGGCAAGTTTTTTGGCTGCCCAATGCTTATTATCATTTAATAGTACCTCGTATGGTTTCATAATTATGGGTAATTATTCAAAATTAGCCCTAACGCAGTGTATTTAAGGTATGGTATTGAATTAATGTTTATTTTTTTTAATAATAAATTGACAAAAAAATGAACAATTTTATGTTATTAGCTGTTATTTTTGCAACCCATGCAGAAATTCATGTTTAAAATATTGGTGCTGGTACTGCTTATCTCTTTTAGCGTAGAGATGTCTATACCACTATTATCCAATATTAATTCTCTTAGTTTGGTTATGGATCCACAGGAAGCTGACGAGAAAAAGGAAACTGACAAAAAGGAAAAAGATGGCGAAGCCAAAGAAAAGTGTTTATCAGCCATAAAGTCTCTTATAGTAATCGAAATTGGTACTGATTTCTATCTGAAAAATGATCTTGTTAAGACCCCAGGCTTTTTATCATTGCCAGAAATGCCTCCCGATCAGGCATAATATCTCTCTACACTAATTTATTTTTTAAGTGCTTTCGCCTTCTGGTGAAACTTATCAATTTACGTATTTATTTGATTGAAAAAATATGAATAGAGTTTTTAATAAAACCCGGAAGTTTGATTTTTCTTCAGGCTCAGTTGTTTTTTTGAATTGTTTGGGAATTGCAGGTGGAATTGTGCCATATAGTTTGTGCAATTCAGCAAGGAGATATTGAATATGGGTTTCGAAGATGTAGATAAGTGAATTGAAATAAACAAATGAATAATTGTATTAAATTTTAAAAAAAGAAAATAAACCTTATCAGATAGTAGTCCTATCTATTTTTTAAAAGCAAATCAACGTTATATGAGGAATAATAACCTATTTAAGGAATTTAAAAGCGATCTCCCGGCGAGTATTGTCGTATTTTTTGTGGCAGTTCCATTATGTTTGGGTATCGCATTAGCTTCGGGAGCGCCCTTGTTTTCCGGTATCATTGCAGGAATAGTGGGCGGTATTATTGTAGGTATTGCCAGTGGTTCATCTTTGGGGGTTAGCGGTCCGGCTGCTGGTCTGGCTGTAATTGTTCTAACCTCTATTGCTACTTTGGGTTCATGGCCTGCTTTTTTACTGGCAGTTGTTATTGCCGGAATTATTCAACTTGCCCTTGGTTTTGCTAAAGCAGGTTTCATTGCTTACTTCTTTCCCTCATCAGTAATTAAAGGAATGCTTACTGGTATTGGGCTGTTAATTATTTTAAAACAAATACCCCACGCATTGGGTTGGGATAAAGATGCTGAAGGAGATGATGCGTTTTTGCAGGCAGATGGTCAGAATACTTTTTCTGAAATTTCCAGGGCATTTGATTTTGTAACTCCGGGGGCTGTATTGATAGCGGCAATTTCATTAGCCATTCTGATATTATGGGATAAAGTTTTAGTGAAGAAACATAAAATATTTCAATTGATACAAGGCCCGATTGTGGTGGTGATACTCGGTATTGTAATGAATTATTTATTTAAGGCCGGAACATTAAATTTCAGCCTGGCGGAAGACCAGGTAGTGAGGCTTCCGGTGGCGCATAATCTAACGGAGTTCTTTAACCAGTTTACTTTTCCTGATTTTTCTGCAATAACAAATTTGGAAGTTTGGAAAATTGCTGTTGTTTTAGCCATTGTTGCCAGTCTGGAAACATTACTATGTGTAGAGGCAACTGATAAAATGGATCCAGATAAAAGAGTTACACCAACTAATCGGGAATTAAAGGCACAAGGATTAGGCAATATTGTTTCCGGATTAATAGGTGGTCTGCCGGTAACACAGGTTATTGTGCGCAGCTCAGCCAATATTTCTTTTGGTGGTAAAACAAAACTATCAGCCATATTTCATGGAGTATTTTTATTAATCAGCGCTATTACCATTGCAAGCTTGATGAATATGATTCCGCTGGCAAGTTTAGCTGCTATATTATTAATGGTAGGTTATAAATTGGCCAAGCCTGTACTATTTAAACAGATGTACAAATTGGGTTGGGAACAATTTATTCCGTTTATTGCTACTGTTGTAGGTATTCTGGCTACTGATTTATTAAAAGGAATAACAATCGGTATACTCTTTGGTATTTTTTACACACTCCGTCATAGCTATCGCAATTCTCATTATATGAAAGAAACTATTACAACCGAAGATGGAAAAGAAGTGCATCAACTTGTGCTGGCCGAAGAAGTTTCTTTTTTTAATAAAGCAAGTGTAATTAAAGAGTTAGAGGAGATTCCTGCAAATTCAAAAGTAATTATTGATTGTACCAAATCAAAATCCATCGCATATGATGTGGTGGAATTGATAAGGGATTATAGAAGTAATGCAAAACTTAAAAACATTACTGTTGAAACTATCAACTTTATTGAACCAGCTTAAATACTTAATTTTTTAAAAAAACATTAAAACAGAATACAATGAAAGCACATACAAAAGAAACTCAGGCCAATCTTACCCCTAGAATGGCATTAGAAATATTAAAAGAAGGGAATGGGAGATTTATGAAAAATTTAAAAGCCCAGCGCGATTTATTAGGCCAGGCAAACGATACCAGGGATGGTCAATGGCCTTTTGCCACTATACTCAGTTGTATTGACAGCCGCACCAGTGCGGAATTAATTTTTGACCAGGGTCTTGGCGATATTTTCAGTATTCGCATTGCGGGCAATATTGTTAATACTGATATATTAGGAAGTATGGAGTTTGCCTGTAAAGTGGCCGGATCAAAGCTGATAGTTGTTCTTGGACACACCAAATGCGGAGCAGTAAAAGGTGCCTGCGACCATGTAGAAATGGGTAATCTTACAGAGCTTTTATCTAAAATACAACCAGCTGTTTATGCCGAATCTGAAACTACTAATATTGAAAAGCGAAATTCCAAAAATGGAAAATTTGTAGAAAAAGTAGCTACTATAAATGTGAAGCGAAGTGTTAAAAGCATTATCGAACGTAGTTTTATATTAGAGCAAATGGTAGAGAACGGAGAAATAGGTGTAATAGGCGCTATGTATAATTTAGAATCTGGGGAAGTTGAGTTTTATGATGATGTACAATATATCAGGGATGAAAAAAATCCGGAATTTAGTGTGGCAGAATTAAGACATTAATTAAAAGTGTTATAGGTTTTCTATAGCCCTATTTTATTTTATATGAACAATCAGTCATTTAATGAGGCACATGTTATTCATGAACTAAAACACTTTCTTCCTGCACAACAGGCATTAAAAGATTTTATTCATCATAATTCGTTGCATGCTTTTCAGCACATGAAATTTTATGATGCCATTTTTAAAGCGTCTAAAATTTTTGGTTTCCAGGTGCATCTGCAATTGCCGGAATACCGGGCCATGTATACAACCAGAAGAATACGGGAGGATGTACTGCAAATGGTGATTGCGAATAAACGGAGTAAGGATACGGTAGTTAGTTGGAAAGAAAAGCTCATCTATAAAGAATATGATACTATCAACCATCCCCGTATAGGGCAACTGCGTAAAAACTGGAAAGATTTTTATCACCTGGATTTGGATAATAAAGTTCATCCACTGTTGTTTCGTATTCTCTGTGCTTTTTTAGACCAGGGTATTGCTATTGATAGTTTTCCGGTGGTGAACAAACCTTTTATGGAGAGCATGAAAGAAATAGAACAAAATAGTTTTGTCAGTTTCTTTAAAACGAAAACCGTTAAGCAAAAATTCTTATCAGGTAATTACTCCATACCAGAACTTTTAAAAACGATTGTTGGTAAAGAAGAATATTTTGAACAATATTTATTCGACCAGCAATTTGCCCATCCCGGATGGAGTGGTTTTGTAAGTGCAGTAGAAGATAATCCTCAGACACTACTCGACCGGAAACAGATAACCCTGAAAGAATTGCTGGAATTTGAATTGTTGCTGGAACTGGATGCATTAAATCATACTCTGGGAAATAAATGGCAGCCACTGACTACTCATGTTACTACTCCACCCGTTAATTTATTTGCCGATGTTGCTAAAACAGAATTGGCTGAAGTAATAGAACTGTGGCAGGATGCTTTTGTATGGAGTTATTATGATTCGGTGTTGAAGGGGATACTATTAGCCTCCCTGCCCTCCGCAGGAAAAGCCCCCCTAAATCCCCCCGCAGGGGGGACTTTGGGCTCCTATAGTTCAAGTATTAAAAATGGAAATCAAAATGTTGGAATAGGCGAAACGACTCATACAATAGCAGACTCCAAGAACCCCCCAGCGGGGGGCAGGGGGGCCGGGCTTTCCCTCCAGGCCATCTTCTGTATTGATGAAAGAGAAGATTCAATACGCCGTCACCTCGAAGCAGTAGATAAAAAAGCGGAATCATTCGGGGCACCCGGATTTTTTGGTGTTGAATTTTATTTTCAACAGGAGGGCGGTAAGTTTTATGATAAGCTTTGCCCTGCACCAGTTACACCTAAATATTTAATTAAAGAGTCCGATGCTAAATCAATCCGAAAAGACGAATTGATTTATACCAAGCTTACACATGGTATTGTATCAGGATTTTTATTGAGTATCAGTTTTGGTTTTTGGGCTTTTGTTAAAAAGATACAATTATTATTTCGCCCCAAAATGAGTCCGGCTATTTCTGATGCGTATGCACACATGGGTAAGCTGTCAACACTTACTATCGAAAATAAAAATCCAACTGATATTGAAAACGGATTACAAATTGGCTATACATTGGATGAAATGGTAACGAGAGGGGAAAATTTTTTGCGGGGTATTGGCCTGGTCAAAAATTTTGCACCTATTATTTATTTTGTGGCACACGGTAGCAGCAGTGCCAACAATCCGCATCACGGTGCACATGATTGCGGTGCTTGCAGCGGAAGACCCGGTGCCACCAATGCAAGAGTGCAGTCGTTTATTTTAAATCATAAAAAAGTAAGAGAGATACTGGCCACAAAAGGAATTGTAATTCCAGCAACCACGCAATTTATCGGTAGCATGCATGATACGGCTGCTGATGTATGGGGTTATTATGATGAAGAAATACTGACCACAGAGAATGCTCAACTACATTTGATTAACAAACAGAATTTTGAAACGGCATTAAACCTGAATGCAAAAGAGAGGAGCCGCAGGTTTGCATCCATTAATACCAAACAGGAATTAGCGCAGGTACGCAAAGCTATTCACAACCGTTCGGTTTCTTTGTTTGAACCAAGACCAGAGTTGGGGCATGGTACCAATACATTAGCCATCATAGGTCGAAGGCAAACAACCAAAAAATTATTTCTGGATCGAAGAGCCTTCTTAAATAGTTATGATTATACTACTGACCCGGATGGAGCCATCTTAACTGCTGTAATGCGACCCATCGGATTAGTTTGTGGTGGTATTAATCTGGAATATTATTTCTCCAGGGTTGATAATATTAAAATGGGAGCTGGAACTAAACTACCACATAATGTGATGGGATTATTTGGAGTCGCCAATAGCAGCGATGGTGATTTGCGACCAGGTCTTCCCTGGCAAATGATTGAAGTGCATGACCCGGTTCGGTTACTTGTGATTGTGGAACACCAGCCTGATATTGTGTTGAAAGCTATACAATCTTCACCGGAAGTATTTGAATGGTACAACAATGAGTGGGTACATATTGTGGCATTGCATCCGTTGGAGCAGCAGTTTTATTATTTCAGGAATGGCGCATTTTCAAAATATGAACCCATTACTAATGCCCATGAAATAAAAACCATTCACAATATGGAGGAGTTTATAGAAGGTGCGAAGGAAATGGAAACAAATCATATTGTGCATGCCACGGAAGAAAACTTACCGGTGTATTTATTGGATTAAAAAAGTAGATATAAGGGAACTTCCCCTTCCGCCGCGGCGGAGCGAATGTAGTGAGTATATATACTTTAGTGAATCGGGGTGGGTTTTTGAAATGGCTTTAATCTTACTACTATTATTGACTTTTAATAAATTACTGTTATAAATGGACCAACTACTTATTTTATTTATCGCTGTACCAATGCTGGCTTTTTTTGCTACACTTTTATGGCAAAACAAAAGCGAAAAAGCTATTGGAAGTATTGTACGGTTTGCAAAAGTATCTAACATTTTAATTGCGGTGTCATTCTTAGTTTGGTGGATATTTAATGGTCTTAAGCCTATCAGTCATAAAGTTGCTACTCTTTACGAAACCGACCATTTTGTTTTTGCCATTCAATTGTATTATGATGAAGTAACAGCTGTATTCAGTATTATCGGTACGTTTTTATTCTTTTTAGTAGCTACGTTCAGTAAGTATTATATGCACCGCGATGAAGGATTCAAACGTTTCTTCAATACCATATTATTATTTGCCACAGCATATAATTTTATCATACTTGCCGGCAATTTTGAAACACTATTCATCGGCTGGGAAATAAAAGGTATTTGCTCGTTTATATTAATAGCTTTTTATCGAAACCGTTATTTGCCGGTAAAAAATGCTTTCAAAGCTGTTTCTAATTATCGTATCAGTGATGTTGCTTTGATGCTCGCCATGTGGATGATGCACCATCTTACTCATCAGAATATTAATTTTTCTCAATTAGGCCAGGCAAAAGAAATTGCCAATGCTGCTAATCAATCAGGTATGGCCATCTTTATCGTTTGTATGATAATATTGCCAGCTACCATTAAATCGGCCCAGTTTCCTTTCACCACCTGGCTGCCAAGGGCGATGGAAGGTCCTACTGCATCCTCCGCTATTTTTTATGGTTCATTGAGTGTTCATATTGGTGTTTTTTTATTGTTACGTACCCATCCGTTCTGGGAAGATATGATCTGGGCAAAGATTGTAATAATTACAATTGGTGCCATAACAGCTATTATGGCTTCAATGATTGCAAGAGTACAGCCAAACGTAAAAACGCAAATCGCCTATTCATCTGCGGCACAGATTGGTTTGATGTTTATTGAAGTAGCATTGGGTTTTCATTGGTTGGTATTGGTGCATTTTGCAGGCAATGCTTTTTTACGAACCTATCAGTTATTGGTTTCGCCTTCCGTGTTAAACTATTTGGTGCATCACCAGTATTTTCATTATGTCAAACCAACACAAAAATTAGTATCCAAAATAAAAGCTTCCATATATATGCTGGGCATTAAAGAATGGAATGTGGATACTTTTATGTTTACCTATCTGTGGAGCCCTTTTAAATGGATTGGAGGAAAGTTACAATTTTTGCAGTCTGCTTTTTTCATCGCCGTTCTTTCAGTTGCAGGTACTGCCTTTTTGATTATCGGTTATACCAATCAGAAAGTTACCCCGAATTTAGCTAAAGCTTTACCACTTATTTTGATGAGCATTGCTCTGATGATTATTCTTTTTTCTTTTTCTTCCCGGAAATCAGCAATTAAAGCGTGGATATACCTGATAACATC
The DNA here is from genome assembly GCA_031372465.1 of Chitinophagaceae bacterium. Lineage (GTDB taxonomy): Bacteria > Bacteroidota > Bacteroidia > Chitinophagales > Chitinophagaceae > JJ008. The sequence goes on from JANMLJ010000399.1 coordinate 19,376, forward strand.
CCATTTATTTATTATGGCCGCAATTTTATTTAATGCACCTGCGATTCACCTGGTGGAAATTATATTTTATGCAAGCGGAGTATTGCTCGCTTTTTTATTGGGTTTTTATTGTTTGCATAAAATAAAAGCTATTGATAACGACATTTCGCTAAACCAGTTTCACGGATATGTATATGAGCAAAATACAACAGGTTTTTTATTTTTGGTTGCAGCCATGGGTATGCTTGGCTTTCCATTAACAGCCGCTTTTATAGGTATTGATGTATTGTTTACCTATATTGAAAGTGATCAGATTGCCTTGATTGTTTTAATGGCACTGTGTTTTATATTTATTGAGCTATCTGCTTTTCGGATTTTGTTGCGAATCTTCCTGGGCCCGCATAAAAAACTAAATCATCCGGTAGCGTTCAGGTCTTCTTAATTTTTTGTAATGAAAATTTTTACTGTAGCCTTTTTGTTCCTTTTATCCTTAAACAGCTATGCGCAAAATACCAGGATAACCGATAAAAATACCATTGGCTGGTTTAATAATTTTACTACCATTAAATTTTC
>JANMLJ010000407.1:0-2521 GCA_031372465.1 Chitinophagaceae bacterium
CGGGGAAACTGTTTTTTTAATCCCGGCTTTTACCGCAAGGTCTTTAATGATATAAAAAATCATTACCCTTGATAACTTACTACCCCGGTTGTTGAGAAAGAGGACATCTTCGCTGCCTTTTATAACGCTTAGGTGTACACGAATATTTTGCTTATAAATATTGATGTACTTAATAGCGCTGCTCCCAATAGGTACTAATCTTTCTTTATCTCCTTTGCCAATCACCCGTATAAAACCCACTTCCGGATAAAACTGGGATATTTTCATATTCACTACTTCGCTTACCCGGAGTCCGCAACTATACATCGTTTCCAGAATGGCTTTATTGCGGCCACCTTCTGCCTTACTCAGATCGATCTGCTGAATCATGTTTTCAATCTCTTCAAAACTCAGGGTGTCAGGTAAAGCCCTTTTTTGTTTGGGTGCTTCCAGCAGGGTAGTAGGGTCGGTGGTTGTAATTTGTTCCAGCAAGCAGTATTTATAAAATGCCCGCATGCCTGAAATAATTCGGGCCTGTGAGGATGCCATCATACCTAATTCAGTTATCCATTTCACGAATTGCTGCAATTCTTTGAGGGTGATTTCCCCCGGGGTTTTCAATATTCTTTCCTTGCTGCCATCGGAGGTGGCTGTTTGTAAATATTGCGTCAGTAATTCAATATCCCGGAGATAGGCCAGCACTGAATTATCTGATAAAGATTTTTCTAACTGTAAATAAGCTTTGAATCCTTTTTTGTAAGGCTCCCACATGAGGATAGTTTGGAGTTTCGGGTTTAAAGTTTATAGTTCTTCAAAGAGTAAATTTTCTTAGTGGTCCAAAATATTTTAAAAGAAAAGTTTACTTCATAACAGGCCAATTGCTCCACATTGCCAACTTTTAATCATTTTTTGAAAAAACCAACTTTTTAATCATAGACAAAATATCACAAAACGGGTCACTCCATCGTTATTTTCTTTTCCAGCTCTTTCCATCCTTCTTTCGTTTTCACCTTTACCCATACTCTGGAATTGGTCACATTTACAGAGTCTATATACTCATGAATAGCATCATAATCAATGTCTAATTTTTCACCAAATGTCATCATAGCTTTTTTGCTGGTAGTGATATCTTCCAGGTAAATATTTCCCCGGTCTGTGTAAACTACCAGGTTATCGCTGATAGAAAATTTAGGATCAATATTATTGATACCACTGGTCTTCATCACAAAGCTTTGGCTTTTATCGTAGGGCAATTTTATCTGATAGCCACGTTTTGTGATACAGTCATTAAATAAAATATAGGCAAAATCGATGTCCTTAAACAGACAACGTACAAAATTCTTATTCATTTTGGCCGTACTATAGTCAAATTTTGTTTTGCGGTCGGAGGGCATGCCCGTATAACTCCAGATAACAGTATCAGCCTGGCAATTATTTACAGTAATATAGACGTATGGTTTTGATTTATGTTCCCCGGTGAATTTCAACGTGTCTTTCAGACAGGCTGTATCACAAAGAAGCCTGGGTCCACCCGAAGAAGATTTACAACTACCAAATGAAAGACCCAGGAGAATAGCAAAAGCAGGTACACTCAGTATTTTCATATGTTTTCTTTTTATGTATGCTGGATGCTGAAAATGACCAAGCCGGTTTTAAGATTGATGCACTGATCATTAACTAAAAGAAACAAAAATAATCAATGCCGGACGTTGATAAGAAAATAATTTTACCCTGTTGCAGGAAAGAGTTGAATCATTATCTTCGGGCATATGAGTAAAATGCAACCCATTAATCTGCGTTCATTCAAACAGAAAGCCCGGAATAGAAAAAACAGTATGCGGCGCTATCTTTCCAAATTAGAAAGGGAAGCCCCCAAAGGGCTGGATAAACAAATTGCTCTATTGGAAAAAGAAGTTTGGGCGGAAACGGATTGTCTTTCCTGTGCCAACTGTTGTAAAACGATGACACCTACATTTACCAAACAGGATATGAAAAGAATATCAGCACATTTGAATATGACTGTCGAAGCTTTTCAAGCCAGGTGGCTCAAAAAAGAAAGAGGTGGTGAAAGGGATTGGCTGAATAAAACGGAACCCTGCCAGTTCCTGAATCTTAAAGACAATAAGTGTAGTATCTATGAAGTGAGACCGGCTGACTGTGCTGGTTTTCCGCATTTATCTAAAAAGTTCAGCGATTTCGTTCATATACATAAGCAAAATGTAGAGTATTGCCCGGCTACTTTCAGGTTGGTGGAGAAGATGATGAGTAAGGCGAATGGTGAATAGGCAATGGGCAATAGTCAATGGTGAATAGGCAATGGTGAATAGACAATAGGCAATGGTCAATAGTCAAAAGTAAAGAGTTAAAAGTTAGAGGCTGTATATTCACTATTCACTTTTCTCCATTCACCTCAAAGAAATACATCTTCAATAAAAAAATATTCCGCCTCACCATTTTGCTGCATTGTAATAGAAATAATATCATACGAGATCCATTGATGCCCGGGATGTAGAAATAAATATTCGTCAGCAGCCCTTTGCAG
>JANMLJ010000416.1:0-8124 GCA_031372465.1 Chitinophagaceae bacterium
TTAAGAGCGAATGCAGCTGCAGCGATGAAAATGCAGCCGAATCTTTTACCTGAATTAAATTTGAGTGATATAGCGATTAAAGTAGAGGCTGGTGCCAACACAGGTGGTGATGCCTTAACCACTGCACACGTACGTAACTGGATGGAGTGTATACGTAGCAGAAAGCAACCGAATGCACCGGTTGAAGCCGGGTACAGTCATTCTATCGCTACTATTATGACAAATGCAGCTGCACGTACCGGAGCGAAAGTAACTTTTGATGAAAAAACACAGGAGGTAATGGCAAATGGAAAAATATTTAAATATTAAAAAAGTACTGCAATACTGTCCATTTTTTTTTCATGAATCAGTTAAAAAATATTTACTCTTCCATTAACTTATAACGTATGAAAGAACGCCAATCAAACCGTCGCAATTTTATTAAGCTTACTGCTGCCGCTTCGGGTATCACTTTATTGTCTGGTCTTTCTACTAAAGCAACTGCCGGAGTACTGGCAAAAACAATTGATGAAAAACCGGTACCTGTCAGAATAAGATTTGCTGTAATAAATATCAACCACGCTCATATTAACTCGATGACAAACGCAGTTAAAAGAGGTGGTGGCGAGTTGGTGTTCCTTTATGCAAAAGAACCGGAACTGATAGCTGCATTCATCAAAGAATTTCCGGAAGTAAAACTTGTGGCCAGTGAAAAAGAAATACTGGAAGACAATTCGATACAACTTATTCTAAGTTCCGGCATTCCGGATGAACGTGCACCATTGGGCATTCGGGTAATGAAACATGGCAAGGATTATCTGGTAGATAAGCCAGGTATCATAACGCTTGAACAACTGGCAGAAGTTCGCAAGATTCAAAAAGAAACTAAACGCATTTACTCCATCATGTATAGCGAAAGATTTGAGAACAAGGCTACCGTAAAAGCCGGTAATTTAGTAAAAGCCGGAGCTATTGGCAAAGTGATCCAAACTATCGGGTTGGGGCCACACCGCATCAATCCAAAATCGAGACCCGAGTGGTTCTTTGATAAAAAACGTTATGGTGGCATTATCACTGATATTGGTTCGCATCAATTTGATCAGTACCTGTTTTTTACCGGCACCACCAAAGCAGAAATTGTGGCTTCACAAACTGGTAATACAAATCATCCCCAATATCCAAAATTTGAAGATTTTGGTGATGTGATGATGAGCGGAAATGGGGGCATGGGTTATATTCGGGTAGATTGGTTTACCCCTGATGGATTAGGCTCCTGGGGAGACGGACGGCTAACTATTTTAGGTACAGATGGATTCATAGAATTACGAAAGAATATAGATATCGCTTCTGGCCATACCGGTGGCAACCACCTTTACCTCGTTGATAAAAAAGAAACCCGTTATATTGATTGTAGCAATGAACCGCTTCCATTTGGTCAACTATTTGTGGATGATGTGGTTAACCGTACCGAAACCGCCATGCCGCAGGCGCATTGTTTATTGGCAACAGAACTGGCACTGAAAGCCCAGAAATATGCAAAAGTTATCCGTCAACAAACACTATGAAAACGCTGCAGCAAAAATAAATTACCATTGGCAGGTTTGACTACCAACGAAAAATCGCATCTGCTGAAGCATCCCCTGTTTAAATTGCCCTGCTTGCAAAAAAAAGGCCACTAAAATTACCTGACCCCCCATTTTTAAGAAGAAATTTCTATTTACGAAAACGTTTTCGTAAACTTTGCCTTACTATTTTCCTTAATTAAAAAAGGAGAGATGAATAAACGAACAAATAATACCAATTAGACATTAAAAATACATTTTTGCACACAGCCTGTCCCGCCTTTGCGGGAGATAAAACGGACTGGATAGATGAACACAGATTATTTTGAAAAATCAAAATCCTGGATTTCTGCTTAGCAGAAAAATCTGTGTTCATCCGTTTAACCCGTGTCATCCGTGTGCAAATACACGGCAAATGAGTACTTTCTCAATAGCTTACTTTTAAAGTAAATGGTATAATAACGATTGTGGATCCTTAAATGGCTCCCGAAAGTCATGAGAAATTGAAGGATCGGGATAACATCGGCATTATATCAGAAACAGTTGGATTAATGTAAAAATAGAATTGGTAAAAGAAACCTAATAAGTAGCATGAATCTTAAAGAACTGGCCAAAGAACTGAATTTATCCATTTCATCTGTTTCAAAAGCGCTTCGGGACAGTCATGAAATTAGCGCGTCTACCAAGAAGTTAGTGTTGGCCAAAGCAAAGGAATTGAACTACCAGGTGAATCCTTTTGCAAGTAGTTTAAGAAATCAAAAAAGCAAAACGATTGCAGTAGTAATTCCGGAAATAACGTATAATTTTTTTGTACAGGCTATTGATGGGATCGAATCTTTTGCGCAGGATAAGGGTTATCATGTATTAATTTACCTGACCCATGAAAATATGGAGAAAGAAATAGCCATTACAAATCTTTTGCAAAATGGCAGGGTTGATGGTATTCTGATGGCATTATCCAGCCAAACGGATAACACCACTCATTTAGAAGAATTAAGAAAAAAAAATATTCCCCTAGTATTTTTTGACAGGGTAGCTGAAAGAATAGATGCTCCTAAAGTAATTACAGATGATTATAATAACGGTATACTGGCTACAGAACATCTTATTGAAAAAGGGTGTAAGCAGATCGCTTTTCTATCTATGTCATCCCATCTTTCAATAATTAACAATAGAAAAGCCGGGTATCTGGATGCGCTTAAAAATAATGGAATAAAAAATAAAAACAACTTAATTATTCAATGTACCAATGATGATAAAAAAAACAGGCCGCTAATTAAAAAACTATTAAAAGGGAAAAACAGGCCAGATGGCATTTTTGCTTCAGTCGAAAAACTTGCTTTATCCTTATACGATTTATGTGCCGAATTAAAATTAAATATTCCCCGTGATATCAAAATAATTGGTTTTTCCAATCTTCAAACGGCAGCCCTGTTAAATCCATCATTAACTACAATAACATTGCCCGCCTTTGAAATGGGGCGTGAAGCAGCTTCTATACTTTTTAAACTTCTGGTAAAAAAAGGGACTAATGATATCCCAGATAAAACTGTGTTAGAATCATTACTGATAGAAAGAAATTCGACAAGGGGGAAAGAGAAAAAGAAGGTAAAATAAACTATGGATTTTATTCAAATCAGATCAAGCAGTAAAACACCGATTAGTCCCAAAATTGAAATCAATGTTTCCATTACTGTCCACGATAAAAAGGTTTGTTTCAGGGTAAGCTTGAAAAATTCTTTAAACATCCAGAAACCTGAATCGTTAATATGTGAACCAAAAACACTTCCTGCACCTACAGCCAATACCATTAACTCCGGAGATACCACACCGGACACTACTAATGGGGAAACGATCCCCGCAGCCGTGATGCCGGCAACGGTTGCCGATCCAATTGCGACTCTAAGTAATGCTGTTATCACCCAGCCAAAGATTAGAGGTGGCATATCCCATTTTGAACTGAAGGAAGCAATATAATCTCCTGTGCCGCTATCAATCAACACCTGTTTAAAAATTCCGCCTGCGGTAATAATCAATAATATCATGGCAATTCCAGAAATGGCTTCGCTTAACCATTTCATGATTGTTTCCATTTTGTGGCCGATCCGCAATCCAAAAAAATAAATAGCTGCCAGTACAGAAATCAGCAATGCAATCGTTGAATCGCCGGTGAAAAGTAAACCGGTTTTTATTAGTGATGGTTCATTTAAAATATTATTTGCCAACACAGCAAGGGTGATCAGAAATACCGGCAATAAAGCAATCATGAAACTTGGAAATATTGCTGGCAATTTTTTATCCGATGAAATTTGCTCCGATGAAAAAAGGAAACTCGTGTCCGTTTTAATTCTTTGTACTATTCTTCCAAGAAATGGTCCGGCAATAATAACTGTTGGTATAGCAATGATGATTCCATACATCAGCACCTTACCCATATCTGCATGAAAGGCATTCACCAATACGACCGGTCCGGGATGTGGCGGAAGAAAACAATGGGTAGTACTTAGTGATGCTGCCATTGGTATTACAATATACAATAAGGGTAACCCTGTTTTTTTGGCTAGCGTAAAAATCAATGGTACAAGAATGATAAATCCTGCATTATAATAAAGAGGTATGCCAATTAAAAACCCGGTAAGCAGTACAGCCCATTGAATATTTTTAATTCCAAATCTTTTTATCAGCGTTATTGAAATCTGTTCCGCAGCGCCGCTTATTTCCAGAATTTTTCCAAGGATAGCCCCAAGACAAATGATCAACGCCAGTCCGCCCAGGGTGCTGCTTACTCCTTTTTCCAGGGTCTTTACCAAATTCTCCGGCTGAATACCCAAACTCAACCCTGTAAGAATGGCAACAAACAATAACGATAAAAAAGGACTTACTTTTTTTACAGAAAGGAATACCTGTAATGCAATGGCAAGAATGATGATGATGATTGTCATTTGTTATTTAACCGTATTTGAAAGTATACCAATATTGTCAATCGAAAGTATTATTTCTCCCCCTATTTGTAAAGTAAAATCACCTGCCATGTTTGACTATCAGTAGGATAATTGTTACAGGAGATTAATTTTATTCAAATAGAAAGACAATAAGTTTGTTCATGGTAAAGTTTTTGAAAAAATGAGATTATGGTTTTTTGAAACCCATTTTCTAATGCGAATCTCTTGTTACTGCACTTCCGGAGCTTCCTTGTAAAAAATCCAGGTCTGCCCCTTTATCTGCGCCCATTACATGCTTTACATACAAATTTACATACCCTCTTTCTGCTGCAATTTTTGGTGCTTTCCAGTCAGCTCTTCTATTTTCCAGCACCTCATCAGAAACATCCAAATGTAATTTTCTTTGTGATACATCCAGCTCAATCATATCACCATTTTGTACCAGTGCTAAATTTCCACCAACAGCAGATTCGGGAGAAACATGCAACACGGCGGTCCCATATGCAGTACCACTCATTCTTCCATCAGAAATGCGAACCATATCTTTAATTCCTTTTTGTAATAATTTTTTGGGCAGCGCCATATTACCAACTTCAGCCATACCGGGGTAGCCAACCGGCCCAACATATTTCAATACCATCACGCATGTTTCATCAATATCTAAATTGGGGTCATCTATCCTTTTATGATAATCTTCTATGCTTTCAAATACCACTGCCCTTCCTCGATGTTTTAACAAGGTAGCTGTGGCAGCTGATGGTTTTATTACAGCTCCGTTTAATGCCAGATTTCCTTTTACCACTACACAACCAGCTTCTGTTTGAAATGGTTTTTCGTACGTAGCAATCACCTCTTCGTTATAGCAGGATGTGTTGCCCGTAATATTCTCCTGATGATTTTTACCAGTGACGGTTACTACATTTTTATGTAAATGATCTTTTAATTCATTTAAGATGACTGGCAATCCCCCGGCATAATAAAAATCTTCCATCAGGTATTTTCCGGATGGCATTAAATTCAGCAACAAAGGAATTTTGCTGCCAACACTATCAAAGTCTTCCAGGTTCAATTCAACACCTATTCTGCCTGCAATAGCTGCCAGGTGAATAATAAAATTAGACGAGCCCCCAACAGCTGCATTTACTTTTATGGCATTTTCAAAAGCTTCCCTGGTAAGAATTTTATCGATGGTTAAATCTTCTTTTACCATTTGTACAATTCGTCTGCCGCTAAGTTGTGCCATTACTTTTTTTCTTGAATCGGCAGCAGGTATTGCAGCTGCACCAGATAAAGTAAGACCTAATGCTTCCACCATACAAGCCATCGTTGATGCTGTTCCCATTGTCATGCAATGGCCAATACTACGGCTCATACAACTTTCGGCATACTCGCAATCTTCCTGCGACATCTTACCTGTTTTCATATCTTCATCAAACTTCCATACATGCGTACCCGATCCAATATCCTGTCCTTTATATTTCCCATTTAACATGGGTCCGCCGGGAACAACGATTGTGGGTAAACCAACACTGGCTGCACCCATTACTGTTGATGGAGTTGTTTTATCGCAACCGGTTAATAATACAACGCCGTCAATTGGATTGCCACGAATAGATTCTTCGGCATCCATACTTGCCAGATTTCTAAAAAGCATTGCAGTGGGTTTCAAAAGAGTTTCACCCAGGCTCATAATAGGAAATTCAACGGGAAAGCCACCTGCTTCCAGTACACCACGTTTTACACTCTCGGCAAAATCCCTGAAATGGGCATTGCAGGGAGTAAGTTCACTAAACGTATTACAAATGCCAATCACCGGACGGCCATCAAACATATCTATTGGCATACCCTGGTTCTTCATCCAGCTTCTGTAAATAATTCCATCTTTATCTTTTTTGCCAAACCAATCCTGGCTACGTAGTTTTTTACTCATGATTGACTTATTAATTTAACTTCATTTAATATATCCGAAAGTTATCTTTCATGTTTTTAATACTTTATATTTTGTTACAATCTCTTTGTTTAATACTATAAAAACTTTACCAGCAGTGGATGTAGCAACTGATCTTTAAATAATTGCAGGTAATTAAACCAGGCTTGTGCATGGGTGATTAACCCTGCTTTGTTCCAGGCAGCCCCTGTATAATACACAAAAGGGGCCCTGTTTCTTACAAATGTCTGAGCCAATAATTGTTCATTGGTTACTTTCATTTTCACCAACGGAGATAAAATTACAGACCCAACAGCTGTAGTACCATCCTGCCCATGTTCCGGTTCCCAATATCCCATTATTCCTTTTTGTTCATCCTGCAGCAAAGTGCCAGGTTCTTTTCTTTTAATGATACCTACCACAACCGGTAATGCAGCCGTATCATTTACAAAAGAATAATTCACTTCTATCCTGTTTAATTGAGAACCGGCATCTAATGAAATAGTTTTAATCGCCTTTACTTTTCTGCCGGCCACTTCCCATTCATCGTATATTAATTGAAAAGTAGAACGTAATGGCCCATTATCTAAAATTTTATAACTAACATAATTCCGGGAATAATAAATAGAATCATTGATGTAAGGCATCATATTGCCGGCACCTAATGTATAGCCTACATGATAATAATCCAACCCATCGCCATGGTCAACATGATACTCACCTTTTTTATACCGCTCATTTAATATTAACCGGTCGGTGCTTTTTACCCAAACATCAATACCAAATGCCATTTCCTTTGGAGTAAGCTCCAATGCTCTGCCATACATACGAAAAGCGATCTTATCATTCTCCCAGGCAAAATCGTCTTTGCGTTCGGGAACAAAGCGGCAAAATGTTTTTGAATTAACTACAACAGGTCTTCCCTTTTGTAAATAAAAATCCGCGGTGCCGTTAGCCAAAACATCTATCTGTATTAATAAGTTTTGAATGGTTGCTTCGCCGCGATATTCCAATTGAAATGGTATTTCCTTTTTGGTTTTACCATTTATCACTTTAAAATCAGCGGTATCAATTAAAGGATATTCAGCAATAATTTCTTTCCAGACAATACTAACCAGTTCCTGCTTTCTTTCTGTGCCGGATGAATTACTAATGGAGAATAGTATTTTTTTATCCTTTTGCCCGGATACAAGTAAGGGCAAAGCTGAGCAGAGCAGCAGTAAAATTTTCATCCTTTTTTTCATACTAATTATTTATTTCAATATCAATAATCTACTTTATAATCCTTTTTAAAGGGTTGGCCACTCCATGCCTTTTTTGATGTCCAGTCTGCAGGGGGATTTGTCCAGAATTTATTAGTAGCAGGTAATCCTAAGGGCAAAAACCCCAACGTGGCCAGATATAAACTCCCGGTAGATGTATACGTATCAGCAACCATAGGTTGATGTCCGGTAAATCCCAATACCAACCAGCCATTACTATCGAAGTTGGCATTATTATCAAACATATTATGCATTACTTTAGTTAAACCACAGCGCACTTGTGCAGGCTCAATAAACTCCGGTAATTTTTCCAGTAGCGCTGTTTGTGCCAGGGCTTGAAATGCACCCGTTCTGTAAGTAATAGACCTTCCAAAAGGAGGAAATGTTCCTTCGGGTGAAATGAGTCGTTCCAAAAATTCTGCATACCGCACCATACGTTTTACGGCAAGATC
>JANMLJ010000448.1:0-5816 GCA_031372465.1 Chitinophagaceae bacterium
TTAAGAAAATAAAACTTATATAACCAATCAAATGTAAAATCTCCGGCATGGTTAAAATCGAAAATATCTTTAGCCCAGCCGCCTGTTGGTTCTTTGGCTGCCAGAAAAACTGCCAGTATAAATGGCAGAATGGCGATACGCCATAAAGGCTTATTGACGGTGAGATAGTAAATAATAGTGCCAAACAAAGCCATATTGGCAAGCACCATAATAATAATATCGCTTTTGTAAAAATCAAATCCCTTTCCGCTCCAGAATGGGAGTTTCCATAATAAAAATAAAGCCACAACAAACGAAATAATTTTTGCCGCTAAAAATACATTCCGGTATTTCTCTTTTTTGTTTTCATAAAACTGAAAAAAGACCAATAGAAAAGCTGATAAAGAAAGCAATTGATCCGTCGTATCCGGAGCATCACTGATTACCCATGCCCGCATATGTTCTGTAAACAAAGCAAAAAAAGCCAATAACAAAAACCGCTTAACTGCTATCCCAAGTACAAATAAAAATCCTTTCTTATTTTCAATATGTTTTTTTAATGAAAGGGGAATTGCCGCACCCATACTGAATAAAAAGAAAGGAAAAACAAGATCTACCCAGGTGATACCCGGAATAGCCGGTAAAAATTTATGATCTGGTGGGGGCACTTGTGCATGAAACATCCAGGCAGGCAATACATCTCCATAGGCGATACTTCCACTTAATATCATCGTTAAGATGGCAAAACCGCGGAGTGCATCAAGAGATTCGTTTCTTTTAATCATCCCAAAATAATTTTTACTAAACAATCTTCTTTTATGGCAAGAACAAAAGTTACCAGCTTTTTTTATAAAAAAATCATTTAAAAAAAACGGAGGCCATCCGGGAAGGGACAGCCTCGTTTTTCTGCTTCTGCTTTGCTTATCTACCAACCTGGATTTTGAATGATATTCGGATTTTTATCAATTTCTCCCTGTGGAATAGGCCATAATTTATGCTTGGCAACGTTAATTCTTGTTTGATTTCTTGTTTTTAATCTTAACGCTATACTTGATGAATAATCAGGTATATCATTGGCATCAAAAACCGGGTTTGCGGGTGGAGCCAGTGGGTTAAGTGCAACACCTACAACCGGACCGTTCATGGCAGGGAGTACCAAATCCCAACGACGTAAATCAAATAAACGCAATCCCTCCCCTGCAAATTCAACTGCTCTTTCTCTTCTTACCAATTGACGCATTTGAGTCTGAGAACCCGCTGCTATAGCAGGCTGTCCCGCTCTTGTTCTCACCAGATTAATTGCAGATACTACGGATGCATCTATCTGATTCAATTCAATTTTTGCTTCAGCATAATTGAGCAGGATATCAGCATAACGCATTAAAATATATCCTGTTTTTGTTTCCCAGGAATATTGGGTAGAATCAATATATTTTCTCCATACATATCCAACGCCACCTGATGATCCGGTAGCACCTGCAAACCAGGGAGAATTTAAGAACCCGATCCAATCAATATTCGATGCAAGTGCATCAAATTGGTTAGTATTCCAATTCCATTTAAATCGAAAGTTGGTATGTACATTAAAAATGGTTCTTTCTTTTGGTTGTGTGTAAGGTAATGAAGGTGCTTTGGCACAATTGTGTACCATAGTATCCCCCGGCATGTATACAGTCCATTTCAACCGGTTATCCCTGTTTATTCTTGGGTTTGCAGGATCATAAATAGCGGAAGCATCTATCCGCAAACCATCTTTGCCTTCAAATTTATCTACTAATTGTTGTGAAGGAAAATGACTGCTTTGTGAAGTCGTTACCTGCCTTGGGATGGTTAAAACGCTTAACCAGTTTTGCGGATCAAGAATATCCGTTGGATAAGTTTGATTGAACATGATCTCCCTGCTGGCATTGGCCTGTTGTCCTGCCAGCATAAATAGATCAGTGTATCTCGGATTTAATCCATAATTGCCGGTTGCAATAACAGCATTAGCTGCTGCTGCTGCCGTACTAAAATCCTTAATCATTAATGCCAATTTTGCTTTAAGTCCTAAAGCCACACCTTTATTCACTCTTCCCATTGCCAGTACGGGTTGTGTTGCGTTGGCATCAAATAGCGTAACGGCTTCATCAAGATCAGTATATAAACTGGTAACCACCTGACTTACGGGGGTTCTTTTCAGTGTTTCATATTCAGCAGGAAGTAATGGCTTACGATAATAAATAGGATCGCCAAACCAACCCATAATGTGGTAATAAGCCCATGCTCTTAAAACCAGGGCTTCTGCTTTTATTCTTCCGTATGTTTTAGCAGTAACATTTGATTGCCCTTTCTGCATCCCATCTATTTGCTGATTAGCCCTTGATACAAGTTTATAAGCCTGAGACCACGCGGTAGTTGTCAAAGAATTATTAATAAGAAATGGGCCGGCATCTCCCATTGCAATTTGATCTTCTGCATTACCGGTACGTCTGATGGCCAGATCTGTACAAGTTTCAATATCAAATATTAATGGCGTATTATTAGGAAACTGAAAAAAAGATGCTGCATAAACACCTGTTAAACCCAGTTCCATTTCAGATTCAGTTGCTAAAAAAGTAGCAGAAGAACTGCTGTCAAGCGGTTGCCTGTCCAGGAATTTTTTACATCCTGCCAATAAACCTGCTGCAGAAACTGCGATAATTAAAAATATCTTTTTCATAATTAATTATTTTTTGAATTAAAAATTAATATTCACCCCTGCCGTGAATGTTCTCATGAGTGGATAAAACTGGGCATTAGCCGAATTGATTTCCGGATCAAACCCATCCCATGATTTTGTAAAAGTTACAAGGTTTGAACCACTAATATAAATTTTAGCAGCACTGATTTTTATTTTCGTCAGCCATTTTTCCGGTAAGCGAAAACCAAGGTTTACATTTTTAATACGGAAGAAAGAAGCGCTGCGAATCCAATGCGTGGAAGTAACATAGTTGTTGCCACCAGAACCAGCTGGTAATAAGCGGGGAAACAATGCATTTTGATTGTCAGGTCTCCAGTAATCTTTATGAATTTCTAATAAAGAGGCCGCGAAATCTGCACTGTTGAAAGGAACAGCCCCTGTGCCACTGAGGTAATTATTTCTTTTACCTACTCCCTGTCCAAAAAGATTCAGGTCAAACCTTGAATAACTAAGATTCAGGTTTATGCTATATTCATAACGGGGAAAATCATTACCTATAAAATCTCTGTCATTGGCATCGATCTTATTATCTTTATTGAGGTCTGCATATTTTATATCACCTGGTTTAGGACCTGCTGCAGGATTTACATTCCAGGGAACACCAAATTGTACCGGTGAATTTTTTATTTCATTACTATCTGAAAAATATCCCAATGACTTGTATCCGAAATAGGAAAATAAGGCCTGACCTTCATCCGTTCTTACTGAACCTCCATCCAGGAATGGAAGACCGGGTAAACTTGTCACTTTATTCTTTACATCTGAAATCATAAAAGTAGCATCCACTTTTAATTTATTAAATGACTTCTTATAATTCAGTCCCAACTCCCATCCCCTGTTTTCCATAGTACCAGCATTGATAAATGGAGGATTTAAACCAACATAAGAAGGTATGGGGCGTAATAATAAAATATCATCTAATTCCCTGACATAATAATCAGCCGTCAGGTTAAAGTTTTTTGCAATTCCCAATTCCAAACCAATATTCCATTGTTTCGAAGTCTCCCAGGTAATACCCGGATTAGCCGCATCCAGTAAAGCATATCCGAGTGTAGTTACATTATTAAAATATGCACTGGTCCCATTGTTAGGATTTGAATAAATAGTAGCACCATAGTTCACTGCAAAAGGATAATTCTCCGGTAATGCCTGGTTACCCAGTGAGCCGATAGAAGCTCTCAACTTACCATAGTTAATAATTTTAGATAACCCTTTAAAAAAATTCTCTTTCGTAAAAATCCATCCTGCAGAAGCAGATGGGAAGAAGCCCCATTGTTTATCTAATACCTGTGAAAAACGGGAAGAGCCATCATACCGGCCATTCAATTCCAGCATGTATTTCTCTTTGAAATTATAATTAAATCTTCCGTAAAAACCTGCCAAAGCATTTTCAAAAGCACTGCCTGCATTATTTAAATTTCCTGATCCAAGATTTAAATAAGGCTGATCGGGATTGATAAAACCGGTTCTTGATGCAGAGATGCCATTATTAGTAAATTCCTCTGACTGACCACCTGCCAGCACTTTAAATGAATGATTCCGGTATTTAAAATTATAAGTTGCCTGTGCCAGGTATGTTTTTCTAGTATTAGTAGAATAAGATTCACCAAGGCTTGTTGATCCCGGCCATACGCCAATATTGTCATAACCCTGCGTAACAAGGTTGGGCTGAAAAATATTTACGTTCTTAACAAAGGTCTTTGCATGTGGCATCCATTGTTCACGTGCCCAATAGGCTTCCACTTCAAGATTTTTTATAGGATGATAAGTAAAACCAACTTTACTTAATATCGAACCAGTTTCTACAAAAGAAGTGCCGGCATTTTCTGCCATAGCCAATGGATTCCTATTATTCGTTTGTCCTGCTGTACCATACATTGCCGGTCCGTATAAACCACCTCCAATTGCTGGCAAACCAATTGCCTGCCGGATAATAAATTCAGGAGACCCTGTTGATGGAGAAATACTTTTACTGCTGTTATAATTAAATACAGCATTCACTGTAAGCTTATCAGAAATTTTAAAATCAGGATTAAAACGAATATCATATTTTTCAAAACTATTGTTCTGAATCAAACCCTGTTGTTTCAAATAGGTAACTGAAGCAAATACATTTACTCTTTCGCCACCGGATGCCAATGTCACGTTATGGTTCTGCAGCAATCCATTATTAGTCAGTAATAGATCCAGCCAGTCTGTATCTATAACATCCAGGTTATTGGGAGCTGTTGTTTTATATTTATCAATCAGGGCCTGTGTGTATAGAAAAGAAGCAGGATTGCCTGTACGGTTTCTTTCGGCTGCATTGCTTAACTCCATATGGTCAACAGCAGAAACTCTTTTAGGGATTGCAGTAGGATCCTGTTTTGTAATAAAATTATTATACCCGATTTTTAATCCCTTTTCTTTACCTCTTTTGGTTGAAACCAATATAACTCCGTTAGCAGCGCGGGATCCATAAATAGCGGTAGATGCCGCATCTTTAAGTATACTGATCGTTTCAATAGCATTAGGATCAATCGCATCGAGACTTGACACTACACCATCTACAAGAATTAACGGACTTTGTCCGGCATAGATAGAGCTTAAACCTCTGATCCTGATACTGGCGCCATCTGCACCCGGGCGGCCAGATTGCTGTTGAACGGTAACACCTGGTACCAATCCCTGCAAAAGATTACTGGAAGAAGCAACCTGCCTTCTGGTGATATCTTCATTTTTTAAGACAGCAACTGAACCTGTGATAGTGGTACGTTTTTGACGACCATAACCAACGACTACTACATCGGTCAGCGATTTTGACTGTACTTCCAGTGAAACCGTCAATTCCCCGCCTTCAGCCACAACTTCTTTACCAGCATATCCTATACTGGAAAAAACCAATGTCTCTCCTTTGTTTACAGAAATGCTGAATACACCTGCAGAAGAAGTGGTGACAGCATTTTTTGAATTTTTTGCCTGAACAGAAACGCCTTCCACACCGGCGCCTGTTGAAGCATCTGTTACCTTACCGGTAATTTTAATTTGCTGTGCAAGCAAAAAGGAGCTTGCGGAAAAAAGCAGCATAAGCATAAGCAATAGCCTTTTCATATTTGTTGTTTTATGTTTAAAAAATAAA
>JANMLJ010000538.1:0-6166 GCA_031372465.1 Chitinophagaceae bacterium
CTTCTTTTTTTGCAAGAGATTTAATTTCTCCGGCGCAAAAATTTAAGGTTGGGGCCTACCAATATGTTAAAGACAGGGGTTATGCTTTTGAACAAAAGCTGAATAGCAATACCCGGGGTTTTTTAAATAAGCAACTAAAGGATTATGTGGCAGACGAAAAATCAGCTGCTATTCCATTGATGTTTTTAAATTCAGTAGTAACAAGAGACAGCCGGAAAATGATTATCAGCACACAGCCGGTCCGGTTTATGATGCAGTCACCACTGGATACTGTCAATGTTCCGTTTATTGATCCTGATGCAATTGATTTCACTTCTTTTTTTGCCCAACAAAATCCTTTTAATATTCGTATGCTGACAGCTTTACGGATGAATGCCACCTTCCCGATTGTACTACCCAATGTCTGGTTACCTTCTAACCCGGTCATAGATGTAATGGATGCCGGTCTTCGTGATAATTTTGGTCAGGAATCCACACTTCGGTTTCTGGTTTCATTTGACGACTGGATAAAAGAAAATACAAGTGGTGTGCTTGTTCTTCAGATACGGGATAGAGCGGCAGGTGGTTGGGAAGCCCCTTACGTTTCAAATAATATCAGTGATCATGTAACTAAACCTTTCTTATTGCTTCAGCACAACTGGTTTAAAATGATGGAATATTTTCAGAATGATATGCTGACCTATTTCTCTACCCGTAGTGGTAACCCGGTTTATAAAATTGCTTTTCAGTATTCAACCGATAAACAAGAAAATAAAGCGGCATTGAATTTTCACCTGACCAAAAGAGAAGAAAGAGACATCATATTTTCCATAAATTCATCATCAAATAAAAAAGGGTTTCAAAAAATTCTTGATTTATTCAAGCCTCAAAAAATAACCGATAGTCTTAGGGTTGAATAAGCCGGAAACAATGTTTTTTTATTTCTATTTTCAATTCGTCGGGTGTTTCAGCCGGGTCGCCATCAATATGTAACGGGGCTTGTGAAAGATTGCGGATAGTAAGATTTTCTGTTTGAAAATAAATTACACCCCTTTTTTTTTCTTTAATAGTTTCATTTTGTAATTTATTATTACCACTTATTTGTTTGAGTGTTTGTAACATCACGCTCAGCTTGCTTTGATTGGTAACAATTACAATATCCAGTAACCCGTCATGCAAACTGGCTTTTGGCGCAATAGTAAAATTGTTACCAAACTGGTTGCTATTGGCCACACTGATAAAGTAAGCATCTATAGTAAATGATTGATCATTCACCGTTAGTTCAAATGAGTACGATTTGGCACTATAGAAATTTTTTACCACCTGTTTTATATAAGTTGCCAGTCCCCGTTTGGGTTGCTCTGCAAAATCATGGGCTACTTTTGCATCAAAACCAAGACCACAAAGCATACAGGCAAATCGCTGGTTGATATAGAACCCGTCAATAGCAACAGGTTTGCCATTGAAAACAATATCCAATGCTTTGGCTGGTTGTTTGGGAATTTTTGCCGTATATGCCAGCCCGTTACCAGAGCCACACGGAATAATGCCAAAGTTTACGGGCTGATCCATCAGGCTGCAGACAACCTGGTTTACGGTACCATCACCTCCTGCTATGATAATATCAGTTGTTTTATTTTCCGTAATGATGGGAAATAAAAAACTATAATCACCACTGGCAACAGAAGGAAATATCAGGCAAGGAATATTTTTTGCAGCTGTTTTTTTTTCAATAAACAGCTGCAGGTCTTTTTTAGTCCTGGTGCCTGAAATAGGGTTAATGATGTAAATAATATGTCGCATTGGCTAAGGTAACTGCAAGGTACATAAATGTACTCTTCGTATCCTTATAGCAATACCTGGATCAAGCGGTGAAATGGTGGTATATATTTTTATTTCTTTTTTTCCGGTAAATAACTTTCTTAGTTCAACGAGTGATAGGGTGGCATGAAGGGTACTATCTTTTCTTTGTATATCATTATCTTGTTCGTCAACAAACTGAAAAGAACGCATCCAGGTATTCTTTTCATCTTCTGTGAAAAGAATTTCAAGCTTCCCTGATTTTTTCCAGTCAGCTGATTTTATTTTTTTTATATTTTTTTTCGCGTCTTCCTGCCGGGTGGAGAGAATTATTTTATTATTCATTTTTATGATCCAGTTTCCTTTTTGTGCAGGAAGAAGGAGGGTTGTAAAAAGTATGCAGGTAAGGAATATGATTTTTTTCATAGTTATCATAAATCAATGATTGTACCAGACTACCAATAAATTCTTAAAAAGGATAGCTGCCAATGCAAAAAATAAAGTACTACCATTTTATTAAAGCACTGGCCCAGGTAAATCCACTACCAAATGCAGCCAGGCAAACCAAATCACCATCTTTTATTTTACCAGCTTCCCAGGCTTCGCACAAGGCAATAGGTACGGAAGCCGCAGTGGTGTTTCCATATACCTGGATATTATTATAAACCTGGTCATCACTTAATTTTAGTTTATGCTGAACAAACTGGGATATCCTTAAATTGGCCTGATGAGGTATCAGCAATTTAATATCCGAAGTCTGAAGACCATTGGCTGTAAGGGCTTCCATAATAACTTCCGGAAATTTTACAACCGCTTTTTTAAAAACAGCCTGGCCATCCATATTGGGAAACATTTGCTCTTTATCAATCATAGCATGGCTTAAAAACATTTTACCGATTTCTGCCTCATCAAAGTCGGCATATTTTTCAGGCATCCAATGGTTGGCATGGGTACCCGGATTATACATGGCTAATATTTCAGCCGACTCGCCATCACTATGCAGATGAGTAGAAAGAATTCCAGACCCGGCGCCTGACGATGGGTCAACGGGCTGCAATACTACAGCACCGGCACCATCCCCAAAAATGACAGAGATATTTCTTCCCCTTGTAGTAAAGTCCAAACCAAATGAATGTTTCTCGGCACCAACGATCAATATATTTTTATACATGCCGGTTTTGATAAACTGGTCGCCAACACTGAGTGCATATAAAAATCCAGAACACTGATTGCGTACATCCAATGCCCCGATTTCTTTCATCTTCATAGCTCTCTGCAAAAGCACCCCGCAACCAGGGAAATAATAATCAGGACTTAATGTGGCAAAAATGATAAAGTCAATATCCTGTGGTGTGATACCGGCTCTTTCAATAGCAATTTTGGCGGCTTCCACTCCCATTGTAGTAGTTGTTTCATCTGTACGATGGGCATAGTGCCGTTCTTTGATACCAGTTCGCTCCTGTATCCATTCATCACTGGTATCCATATATTTTAGCAGATCGTTGTTGGTAACAACATTGGACGGAAGGTACTTGCCGATTCCGGCAATTTTAGATTTTTGCATAGCAGGCAATTAAGGCAGGAAGATAGGAAAAGTAGCGGAAATGAAACTGTTACGTGTTACAACTGTTTCAATCCGAACAGAAATGGGACTAACAATTACCGGGTTGCGATTTCCGGCTACTTTGCAAAGGGCGGTATTTTAGTATTAAGTGACTATCGGTTTAAAGCAACCTAAAAATAGAACCACATAGAAACATAGCCCGCTCCCGATAGCTATCGGGAAGGAATAAATACATAGAATTCTATGTGAAAACCTATGTTTTCTATGAACTATGTGGTTCAAATAGATCATAGGTTCAGTTATCCTGATAGTCACTTAGTATTAATTACCGGCTATTTCCTTTAAATGAAGTACATCTCTTGCAAATTTTTCACATTCTTCTTCCACTTTCTGGATGTCTTTGGAAATAATATAAGAGCCAATCACATGATCGCCGGCATTGGGAATAGCAACCTGTTTTTTCAAATTACCAGGCGTGCCTAATTGATTGAACATTCTTTTCATCGCCGAAATTTTTACTGTCTTGTCCTGGTGCTCATCATCTTTATAATAATACAGAAGCAGGGTTGGCTGAGTTATTTTTTTAAAAGTTGATTCTTTCATGGTTGTTTCCAATAATTCTTCTAATTGAACAAGCGAAGAAGTAGCATACCGGTTATTCCAGTATTGCGCAAACAATGCTGTCGTGTCTTCAGATACCCGGTGCTTACCGGTAACCATATGCGCAATCTGTAAACCCCAATGATTATTCAGCAGCCACGCATTTGGGTCATTGATGGCAATATTAGGTGATAGCAAAATAAGCCCGGCGATATCAGGAAATTCAGCCGCCAGTTTTAAAGCAAGTGTACCACCGGTAGAAGTAGACATAAGGATTATTTTTTTACCTAATTGCCGGCCAATAGCATAAGCTTCTTTGGCAGAGTTCCATAATTTTTCAGCGGTGAAATTTGCCAGCGGTTCTGTTGTATCAATTCCATGCGCATCCAACCGGCTTAAAAATAAATTACATCCAAATTTTTGTGCAAAATCATAATGTACCGGGTCACCTTCCTCCTGGCTGGCTGAAAACCCGTGCAGGTAAACAAGGGCATATTCGGTTTTTAATTTTAATGAATCATTCAACCATAGAATTCTTGCCTGGTTATCCGGCTTCAATTTATGAGTAGACTCTTTATTACTGATATATTGTTCCAGGGCTGCTGCTTCAGTTGGTAGAGTTGGCAGGACTTGCTTGTATTTTGGTGTAGAAGGCTGCGGCCCTGAAAAATAAACAATTATCAGTACTAAAAGAATGATGCCGAACCATTTCAGGAATTTCATATTGGCGGTTTTGATAAAGCTACAGGAAAACACTGATTTTTTTTGAAATAACAGAAAGATAAAATGAACTCATCCGGGACACCACTAACCAACTATACGCCTCTTTTTATTTTATACGTATATTTGTACAAATGCCAGTGTCATGACTGTAAAACTTAATTTAACCATCGATGAAAAAATAGTGGCAAAATGTAAACGCTATGCCGCAAAGAAGAACACAACCGTATCTAAAATGGTACAGGAACTGCTGAGAAAGAAAATGGAACAGGAGGAAAAAAAACCGGCGAAGAAAAGTTTTGTAGAAAAATGGGCAGGTACTTTAACTATCGGTGTTCCGGATATTAAAAAAGCAAAAGCGGAATACATAAAAGAGAAATATGGCTATTAACATATTTCTTGACACCAATGTGCTGATAGATTTGTTTGACCCTTTTCGTCCAGAGCATAAAAATGCAAAAAAACTTTTTTCTCTAATTGAAACCCATCAGTATAGTGGCTTTGTAAGTGAGTCTGTTCTAAGTGTTTCGGTTTACATTTTGGGTAAGCAATTCTCCTCTGCTGAAATCAAAGTTATTATAGCTGAACTGCTCACTTTGATTGATATTTTACCCTGCAGCAAAAAAATATTTCTGGAAGGATTAACGCTCCCCGGCAATGACATAGAAGATGCAGTTTTATATCAACTTTCTTCCGATAACAACCTTGATTATTTTATTACAGAGAATAAAAAGGATTTTAAAAAATTTTTACAGCCTTTCCTGCCCGTTATTTCCATCAAGGAGTTTCTGACTATCAACGAATAAGAAAATCCCCACCCTTTTTCATGTGTTAAATATTCATAATCAATCCCTTTTGATTTGTTTCCCCCGCCTAAATTCAGTACCTTTGCCGCTCGTTTACCCCCAACCCCCTGAAGGGGAGTAAAAAATACAAAATCATCAATCAAATCTTTATCATTTATGAGTGCAGGGAGTCATTTATTGATTATAGAATTTAAAATTCCCCTTTAGGGGATAGGGGTATGGAGATAAGAAACATTGCGATAATCGCCCACGTTGACCATGGTAAGACTACCCTGGTTGACAAGATTTTACATGCCACTAAAGTTTTCCGGGATAACCAGGAAACCGGTGAGCTTATCATGGATAGTAACGACCTTGAAAGGGAAAGGGGTATTACCATTTTTAGTAAGAATGCGGCAGTCGTTTACAAAGACGTAAAAATTAATGTGATTGATACACCTGGTCACGCCGATTTCGGAGGTGAGGTTGAAAGAGTATTAAAAATGGCCGACGGTGTTTGTTTGCTGGTGGATGCTTTTGAAGGCCCGATGCCACAAACAAGGTTTGTATTACAAAAAGCATTGCAGTTAAACCTGAAGCCGATTGTTATTATTAATAAAGTGGACAAGCCAAACTGTCGTCCTGATGAAGTGCATGATGCAATTTTTGAGTTATTCTTCAATTTAGATGCTACAGAAGCGCAGTTGGACTTCCCGAC
>JANMLJ010000556.1:0-2544 GCA_031372465.1 Chitinophagaceae bacterium
CTCAGCTATTTTTTTTAT
The DNA here is from genome assembly GCA_031372465.1 of Chitinophagaceae bacterium. Classification (GTDB taxonomy): domain Bacteria; phylum Bacteroidota; class Bacteroidia; order Chitinophagales; family Chitinophagaceae; genus JJ008. Next base: position 19 of record JANMLJ010000556.1, read on the forward strand.
CACCGGACTAAATCCATAACACCAGCCACAATAAGCATCATAACAATAGTAAATTACAGGTTGCATAGTGTGTAAAGTTAGCAGATGTACTGAGTAATACTTTATGACTTTGGAAAAATAATAGCTGCTAACTGACATCGACTTTGTGCAGTAAGATTACAAAGCTGATTTATTTAATTTTTTCGGCAATTGAACTTTTTGTCAATACATGGACTTAATGTTATGGTCAGTATATTAATAAATGATAGTTGATTTATATAGTTGCCCCTTTTGTTTTTTCGCTATCTATTGAACAATCCGGTAGCATTGGTTTACCCATTTTACTGCAAATAGAATTTTTGATCCAATAGCTTATTTCAGTTAATCAGGAAATGCTGATTTATCGATGTTGGGAATAATTCGTAATGCATTTTTATAGTAAATTTTTTTCAAAATATTATCCGGCAGCCCCATCCCATACATAGCCCAGAAGGCATGATATTTCTTGTGGTAGGGAAAATATTCATCTTCAGTTTCCAGCACGCGGAAATAGGTAGTATATTCTTCCGGAACCCAGCTGTCTTTTCCGAAAAGTATCCTATCCTGGTATTTTTCAAAAAACTTTTTGGCTGCTTTTGGTTGCCTTCCCAATTCTGCTATAATTGCCCCGAACTCTACATTCATGTTAGGAATTTCATCCATCAGTTCACTTAACTTTCCAAGATTATTTGGATACCAGCCAAAATGAGCATTGATAAAAATTGTTTTTTGATTTTTTTTAAACATCCGGTGTTGCTCATCTACTAATTGTTGCCAGGGTGCAGGGTCAGTATCGCTTCGCTTTCTGCCGGAATGAGTTGCCAACTCTAACCATCTTTCATTTTTATCATCCAACGGCTCCCAAAATGGTTTCGGGTCAGCTGTATGTATTAGAACCGGGATCTTTAACTCACCGGCTTTTTTCCAAACGGGATCTAGTCGTGGGTCATCGATGGCAATCCTGTTCCCACTTATGTCTTTGGCTGAAATGCCCAGCGTTTTATAAATCTTTAATCCATTGGCTCCATTCTTTACATCTTGTTCCAGTTGATTAGCTGCTTTTTCTCCCCAACCAGCTTCCCCCACTTTTCCAAAATCTACATTGGCAAAAACAATAAATCTCTTAGGCTGATTGTCTTTAATATTTTTTACTGATTGAATAATAGTGTTTCCACTCTGGCCACTCAGGTTTACCATCACTGCCATGTTCATTTTGTCCATTTCTTTTGTCAATGTGGAAAGGTCCATTGTTGGCATGCTGAACTGGTGATTGTGTACATCAATAAAAGGAAATTTTGCTTTTGTCAGTTTATGTACGGGTACAACCAGTGTTGAAGGCGGATTATATTTTTCAAAATCCATTTTTTCTGCTGACTGTGAAAAGCAGCAGTTAAACGATAAAACCACAATGACTACGGCGACGATTCTTTTCATAATTATCTATTTGATGTGTAACTAAAGCAAAAATTCCCGGATAAAAAAACCGGCTATCCTTTTACAGAAAAAATCTATACTATTTTTTTGTTTTCACTTCCTCAAAGCGCTCATCATAATCTTTACGAATCGTTCCCATTATTCTGTCCCAGAACAGAAAATACAAACCATAGTTTCCTTTAAAGTATTGGTGATGCTGGTTATGATTGACCGAAGTATTTATCCATTTACCCAGCCAATGTTTGCTAAAACCTTTTGGATACAATTCCCAGCCCAGGTGGCCATACACATTATAGATAATCATAAAAAGAAAAAAGAACAATAGATGAAAGAGATGCACCGGAATGGTAAATACAAACACGAGGAATATCCCGGCTTCAATAATAGCTTCCAGGGGATGAAATGCATAAGCTGCAAACGGGCTGGGGTTGGTTGATTTATGATGAATAAGGTGAACGAATTTAAATAGCAATCGCGAATGCATCAACCGGTGCATCCAATAGAAATAGGTATCATGCATTATTGCCATCAGCGGAAAAGCAAGAATAAAATACAGTTTGCTATGCTGGTTTATGTCGATATAAAATTTAGTATGCTTTGCCATTTCGGGGCTGCCCAGGATCAGAGCAGGAATAAAGGCCATGATGAAAATAGTCAGGATAGAAAAAATAATTTCCCGGGCATAATCCCTGATTGCCGGAAACCGCTGTTGAATTTTTTTAGAAGCGATCATCCTCCGCAAAAAAACATAACAAATAATAAAAGCAATGCCGGATATTATTAAATAGCGGCTACCGATAATTGTTACATCCTTAAAGTAGAGTGACCAATTCATACTTAATGTGCTTCCAGCCAGTTTTTACCTTGTCCGCATTCTGCTATTACCGGTACGTTGTTTGGCAGTAACATGGCCAATTGCATGTTCTCCAGTATTAATGGCTTTAATTCGCCGGCTTCCTCCTTTACTGCATCAAATACCAACTCATCGTGTACCTGTAAAATCATTTTACTTTGCATTTTTTCTTTTTTCATGGCGGCATGCACTTTCTGCATCGCCAGTTTGATCATATCAGC
>JANMLJ010000614.1:0-6326 GCA_031372465.1 Chitinophagaceae bacterium
TCAAAATCTATCGGCTGATGAAATGACACATAAAGATGAACTGGCTAAAAAACTATTCATGAGCCAGGGTATTACTTTCACCGTGTATAGTAGTGGTGAAGGCATTGAAAAAATTTTTCCATTCGACATTATTCCCCGTATACTCGAAGCCGCCGAGTGGAAACATATTGAATCCGGTATCAAACAACGGCTGAAAGCACTGAATATATTTCTGAAAGATATTTACCACCAGCAATTCATCATTAAAGACGGTATTGTTCCATCAAAATTAATTTACTCCTGTTCCAACTTTGTCCGGCAAATGGTAAATGTGGATGTGCCCTTTGATATTTATACGCATATCTCCGGCATTGATCTTATCCGTGACCATGACGGAACTTATTATGTGCTGGAAGATAATCTGCGTACACCATCGGGTGTTTCTTATATGCTGGAAAACAGGAGTATCACCTACCGCATCTTTCCTGATTTGTTGCCCAAGAATAATGTAAGGTCCGTAAAAGATTATCCTGATCTATTATTAAAAAATCTGGTTGCTTTAGCCAATCGTCAAAATAGTACTCCCACGGTTGTCTTGCTTACCCCTGGTATTTATAATTCGGCTTATTTTGAACATACCACATTAGCAAGATTGATGGGAATAGAACTGGTAGAAGGTAGCGACCTTGTAGTAAGCAATCATAAAGTATATATGAAAACAACTACCGGGTTGAAACAGGTAGATGTTATTTACCGGAGGGTAGATGATGACTTCATTGATCCATTAGTATTTCGGCAGGATAGTATGCTGGGTGTACCTGGGCTTTATGGAGCCTATCGAACGGGGCATGTAGCATTGGTAAATGCAATGGGCAATGGTGTAGCTGATGATAAAGCCGTGTATGCTTATGTACCGGATATGATTAAATATTACCTGAATGAAGAACCAATTTTAAAAAACGTTCCTACTTATCAGTTAGGAGAAGCAGATAACAGGAAATTAGTTTTTACGAATATGGACAAGATGGTCATTAAAAAAACCAATGAATCCGGTGGTTATGGTATGATGATTGGTAGTGCTGCCACCGAAAAAGAGATGGAAGCTTTTAAAGTGGCTATTGATGATAACCCGCGAAGTTATATTGCGCAGCCCATTATCAGTTTATCATCAGCACCCTGTTATATAAACGGTGTGTTGCAACCAAGAAGAGTTGACTTAAGACCCTATGCTCTCTATGGACCTGATGGTATTGATATAGTACCCGGAGGCTTGACAAGAGTAGCATTAAAAGAAGGCTCTCTTGTGGTTAATTCATCACAAGGGGGTGGAAGTAAGGATACCTGGGTGTTGGGATAAGTCGGAAAGACCATATGTCAGGAAGACCGAAAGCCCGGTTTGATAGATTTAAGAACTTTCAAATATTTCAGATTTATTCTTCCGGACTTTCGGACTTACGGACTAAAAAAATTATTAACAACCTACTTTAAGAAAATATGCTGAGCCGAGTTGCTGATTCTGTTTTCTGGTTGGCACGTTATATGGAGCGTACCAATGGTATGTTACGTATCGTTCGTACCAATTATATTTCATCACAGGATGAAGTGAAAGATTTTAGCTGGCAAACAATGCTTCGAAATTACAGTGACGCTTCACCCGCCATTGTGAAAAATATTGGCAATCATTCTATAAAAGTATTAGTGCATTTATTACTGGATAAAAATAATGGCCCTTCTGTTTTCAATAATATTACCCGGGCCAGGGAAAATGCCCGTGCCGTGCAGGACCATATCACCAAAGAAGTGTGGCAATGCCTGAATGATTATTACCATTTGATAAGAGATAAACAAATACATACGCAGATATTACAGGGTGATCCTGTTACAGGTTTGGATTCGCTGATACGTCACGGAATGTTGTATCATGGTACAGTAGATATCACAATGGCCAGAGGTGAAGGTTTTAATTATCTCAATATTGGTAAGTTTATGGAAAGAGCTATTCTTTCTACCGATATGCTGAATATAAAATTGACTGAATTAGATTATAAGTTACAACAACCTGTAGATCTGCCGGCACTTCGTTACTTACTTTATTCCCTATCAGGGTATGAATTGTATTTAAAAACCCATCGGGGAAATTTTCAGGCAGACCAGGTATTGCAACAGGTGATCTATAATGAAAACTTTCCGCATTCTATTTCATATTGCCTCAAACAGTTATTGCGTTATTTTGAAAGATTGGAAACGGAAAGTTTGCCGGAAAGTTATAAGCAACTGGAATTTTTAATTGGCCGTACCATGAATAATGTCAAATACAGCAATATTAAATTATCTGACAGCGATGGATTAAAAAAATTTTTACAACAAACCCGGCAGGAACTATTTGGAATAGCTGCTGCCTTTAATCAATATTATTTTGGCAATTCCTGAATTGCCGCAACTTTATTCTTATGCCTGAATACCGTATCAAACATATAACCCGTTATACCTACCCATCTACTGTTATTGACAGTGCCAACCAGGTTATGCTATTTCCATTAGAAGATGCACAACTGGAAATAAAAAATCATGACCTTATCATCACACAGCATCCAACAGTAGAGTTGTTTACTGATTATTTTGGTAATAAAGTGGGAATTTTCTCCATCATCAATCCGCATAATGAGCTCACCATTGAATCCATTATAGAAGTAATCACCTATGAAACATTGTTACCGGCTAATGAACAATCAGCAGCCATACAATGGGAACACCTTACTATAATAAGGGAACAATTGCCCTATATGGATTTTATGTGGCTGGAAAATTTTGAATCATACGATGAAATAGCAGCGGTAGTTAAATCACTGATGAATGAATCAATAACACCATTTGTGTTTGCCAACCAGCTATCGGCTTTTGTTTTTTACAACTTTGTCTATCAAAAAGGAATTACCAGTGTGGAAACACAGGTAGATGAAATATGGAAAATAAAAGCCGGTGTGTGCCAGGATTTTGCACATGTACTTTTAGTGATGTTGCGTATGGTGGGTATTCCTGCAAGGTATGTAAGTGGTTATATCTGTCCCGAAAACGATGAACTCCGTGGCGCAGGTGCCACACATGCCTGGGTAGAAGCTTATATTCCATTTCATGGCTGGCTTGGCTTCGACCCAACGAATAATTGCATTGCCAGTGACCGTCATGTCAGGTTAGCGATTGGCCGGAGCTTTACAGATTGTACGCCGGTTAAGGGAACCTACAAAGGTTCATCGGAACATACATTGGGTGTATCAGTAAGTATAGAAGATGGCTCTCCAAAAAAAGAACAGGATGCAATAACACCGGTATTCTCATACCAGGTGCAAAATCCCGGAGTAACTGATAATTCATATAGACGATTTATGGAGATACAGCAGCAGCAGTGATAAATTGATACATTATCTTCGAAGTATAAAAATTATATCTATGCATTATCAAACACTCCTTACCACCCTTGAACACGGTATCTGTACCATCACCATCAACAGGCCGGATAAACTCAATGCATTAAACAAAACGGTATTTGAAGAACTGAATAAAGCATTGGATATAATACAGGCTCATACTGAAATAAAATCAGTGATAATCACCGGTGCCGGGCCAAAAGCTTTTGTAGCAGGAGCTGATATTTCAGCGTTTGGCGGATTGAATAAAGAAGAAGCCATGGCGTTGGCCAAAAACGGGCAAATCACTTTTGCAAGAATTGAAAATTCTTCCAAACCCATCGTAGCAGCCGTAAATGGTTTTGCACTCGGTGGCGGTTGCGAATTGGCCATGAGTTGTCATTTCCGGATAGCCAGCGAAAATGCAAAATTTGGTCAGCCAGAAGTAAACCTTGGATTGATACCCGGCTATGGTGGCACACAACGATTGGTACAATTGATTGGTAAAGGAAAAGCTATGGAGCTGCTGATGTCCGCTCATCTCATTGATGCAAATGAAGCTAAACAACTTGGACTGGTAAATTATGTTACCACGGCTGAAACATTAATGGAGCACACGAAAAAAATTCTTGAAATTATCAACTCAAAAGCACCACGGGCCATTGCAGGTTGCATTAAAGCAGCCAATGCAGTATATGATGAAACAAAAGATGGATTTGCGATAGAGATAGAAGAATTTGGTAATGCATTTGCTACAGAGGATATGAAAGAAGGCATTACTGCTTTTTTAGAAAAAAGGAAAGCAAATTTCAGTGGGAAATAATACCAATGATATCAAACAAATAGTCATATGAGGCCTGGCCGGTATCAGGCTATATTAGTTTTTCCAATTGGATTAATTATTATTGACTATCGGTTCAAAGCAACCTTTTACCAGAACCACATAGAATCATAGGCACATAGACTTTCACATAAACATCTCTATGTGTGTATTGCTATGTTTCTGATGTGAATATGTGGTTCAAAAAGACCGTAGGTTCAATTAACCTCAAAGTCACTTAATTATTTATTAAAATATTCTTCCGGAAATACCCGGATAACTTTTACAAACCTGCTACGGTAATAATTTCCTAACGGTGAAATCACCACCCCCTTTGCTTTTCCGGAACTTGCATGTATAAAATAAACCAACCCTTCCTTTTTGCTTTCTATAATACCCATGTGTCCAACAACGTGAATTGCACTGTCGGTTCCTGTAAATAAAATCAAATCGCCGGGTTTTGCATCGTTACTGTCTATTGTTCTGCCATAGTTGGTAAATTCAACTGACGAACGGGGTACCGTAATATTGAAATGATTAAATACATAGGTAATAAAACCTGAACAATCAAATCCTTTAGCCGGATCAATAGAAGCATATAAGTAAGGAATGCCAGTCAATGTTTTGGCGAAAGCAACCAGAGAATCCGGTTCAATTTTTTGATCAATTTTTTCAATATTATTTACCTTCCCTGGCACTTCGCTTATGGTAGTATAGGAAGTATCAGCATTATTGGTTGTTATAGCTATGGTATCTTTAAATAGCGAATGAGAATCAGCATCATTTTCATTGGCACAACCTGTTAAAAGAATAACTTTTGTACTAGAAAAAAAAAGAAACGCAATGGTTAAAATCTTATTCATTAAAAATCATTTTTCTACCAGTCTATCATCAATCAGATAAGCACTGACGCCACTGATATTATCATTGCCCAACGCATCCTCAAGGTAAACCCGGAAGGAAGTAATATTTTTAACCGGAAAAGTTAGAATCCTTTTTTTGCCCACACTGGTTCCTTTTATTTCACCGGTAACTTTATTTTTATCATAAAAAACTATCGTAAACTTCCTGATAGTTTGACCCAGGTGAATGGCTTCCCGAAAAACAATACAGTTGATCTTTTTTTTCTCCGGAAGCTCCACAATAAAATTCTGCAAATTGATGCCAAAAGCACCATTAGAATCCAATGACCTGTAAGTAATATTCTTTGGGCTGAATTCATAAAAGATATTGGCAGGTTTTAGCAGATTATTTTTAAAACTCTCCTCCCGTAATTTTTTAAATCCCATCAAAGCAGCTTCATCCCCTTCACCAAGTTGTCCCCTTCTGTCAGGTGGCACATTTAATAATAAATTAGCTCCTCTCCCTACTGATTTTAAATAAATAGCAAAAAGTTGCTGAGGAGTTTTTATTTTAGCATCTTCATTTGCATGCCAGAACCATCCCGGGCGAATACTAACATCGCACTCCGCAGGTATCCATTTCTTGCCATTATAATTACCATGATTTAATGTATCAGTTGGAGGTGCGCCTTCCCCCCTTTTAAATCCTTCAATATCTAAAAAATTCCAGTTGGGATCACCAGCTATGCCGCTTTCATTGCCAACCCAGCGTATATCAGGCCCAATATCACTGAATACAACAGTCCTTGGAGAATATTGCTTTACAACACTTTCAAATTTATGCCAGTCATACACTTGTTTTTTTCCATTTGGCCCCTCTCCATTAGCACCATCCCACCACATCTCCCAAACGGGACCATAATTTTTAAATATTTCTTTCATCATCCCGGTAAATACGCTATTATATTTCTCCGTTCCATAATCCGGATGGTTTCTATCCCACGGTGACAGATAAACGCCAAATTTTAAACCGGATTCCCGGCAGGCCTGAGATAATTCTCTTAACACATCGCCTTTACCATCTTTCCATTTACTTTCCCGTACCGTATGTTTTGAAAAATTACTTGGCCACAAACAAAAACCATCATGATGCTTGGCGGTGATAATAATTCCTTTTGCTCCTGCTGCTTTTGCCACCCTGCACCATTGACGGCAATCTAATTGAGTCGGGTTAAATAAATCTTCTGGTTCAGTACCTTCTCCCCATTCTTTATCTGTAAA
>JANMLJ010000591.1:0-2015 GCA_031372465.1 Chitinophagaceae bacterium
TCTTTTTTTAATGATCTTGGCAAAACCAAGTACAGAAGTCAATGGTGTTCTCAGTTCATGACTGACTGTAGAAAGAAAAGCACTCTTGGCTTCATTGGCTTTTTCGGCCAGCTTACTGGCAGTCTCTGCTTCCATCTTCGCTTGTTGTACATCTTCAAACAAGGTTGCATTTCTCAATGCAACGCCAACAGAAGAAGCAATAGTAGATAAAAGCCGCATATCATTTTCATTAAAACGGCTCTCCTGTTCGGTGCTCTGCACACTTAATACTCCAATATTTTCATCACCAACGGGGATGGGTACCCCAAGATAAGAGGCTGATTCTACCCCGATAAGCTGAATGCCCATCTGCTTTCGCTGTTCTGCCAGGTCTTTATTGATTAGAATTGGCTCGCCGGTTAATATGATCTTTGAGGTCAGCCCTTCGCCCAGTTTCAGTGGGGGCATATTATCGCCCCATTGATAAGGAAAACTGACAATTTTGGTTTTTGGATTTAGTATTGCGAGATAAACAATATTAGCTTTAAATAAATTTTTCAACTGGTCGCCCACCATTTGTATCAGATCATCTGCATCTAATTGCGATGCCAGTGCTTTGCTGATGCTGTTGACGGTACTTAATTCATTAGCTCTTTGTTTTGATTCAGCCAGCAGCACCGTTGTTTCATCAAATAACCTTGCATTTTCTAGTGCCACACTCATACTATTGGTAAGGGTGGTCAGCAAACTCATGTCAGAATCACTGAATGCATTTTCTATATCCACATTTTGCAAACTCACGGAACCCTTTACCACATCGCCAACGATCATGGGTACAAAGACGGCGGATTTAGGAGCCTGGCCAGCGGTGATTCCCGTACCTCCGAATTTTTTGGCGACCTCTACATAATTCGATTTTATATCTAATGGCTTTTTGCTGAGGATCAGTTGCTTGCTGTTCCAGTTAAAAGGACGAGGTGCTACATTTTGCATTTCCCCTTTTTCTCTGGCATACTGCCAATGCTCCATACCCGTTGCATGATCAAATGTCCGGATGACAACGGTCTGAATATTGAATAAATTACAAAGCCTGTCGCCTACAATCTTATAAATGGCCAGCATATCCATTTCACGAACCAATCCTTCCTGTACACTATTGATAACAGCTAATTCACCGGTACGTTGTTCGGTTTCTTTCAGCAGCCGGGTAGTTTCGTCAAATAACCTTGCATTTTCGAGCGCCACACTCATACTGTTGGTGATGGTAGTGAGTAAGCGCAAATCAGAATCTGTAAACGCATTTTCCTTATCAACATTCTGAAGACTAACGGAGCCTTTTACAATATCTCCAACCAACATCGGTACAAAAACTGCAGACTTTGGTGGCTGGCCTTTGGTAACTCCTGCGCCACCGAATTGATGAGCTATTTCAAGATAGTTTTCTTTTATGTCTAAAGGCTTTTTTGTGAGGATTAATTGCTTACTGTTCCAGTTAAATGGTCGTGCATCAATAGGAAAACGTATTCCTTTTTCAATAGCATAATGAAAATGCTCCACTTCTTTAGTATAATCAAACGTGCGGATCACCAACGTCTGGGTATCAGGAAACAATTCACATAAACGATCTCCCACCAGGTTATAAATACCCTGCATATCCAGTTCTTTGGCCAGGCCTTCCTGTACACTGTTGATTACGGCCAGTTCCGCGGTACGTTGTTCCGTTTCATTCAGCAGGCGATTGGTTTCATCAAATAGTCTTGCATTTTCAAGCGCCACACTCATACTATTTGCTAAGGTTTGTAAAAGGGAAACATCCGAAACACTGTAAGCAAATTCCCGTTCATAGTTCTCCAGGCGAATAGTGCCATTAACAAGGCCATTGGAAATAAGCGGCACACCCAACCATGATTTTGCGGTATCATCTTCCGTTTCTGATTCAGCAAAAACAGCCCCGAGTTCTTTAAACCGTTCTACCGCATTATCATTGATCAGAAGCGGCTGTGCAGTTTGTATGATATGTGATGTAAGCCCTTTTC
>JANMLJ010000691.1:0-2360 GCA_031372465.1 Chitinophagaceae bacterium
GTTGAAACTTTTATCTTTTGCTCTAAGACCATGATAAGATAATCGTAAATACTCGTCACATAAAGCATTAATATCAGTTGGCTCTTTTACACCACTGCTGCTTCGGCTGTGCTGGAGCATTCCTTTTACAATAGCATCAGCTCTTTTACCATGGTGATTTATTTTTTGTTCATTCTCCTTTATGTCATTGGAAATTGATATAGCATCAACAATTTTTCCGGCTTTTAATTCTTGCTGCATCTCATCTATTAACTCCGTATTTATTTCACTAAAATTATTCACAAAGTTCAACGGGTTTTGTATTTCATGGGCAATGCCGGCAGTAAGCTCACCCAGCGAAGCCATTTTTTCAAATTGAATCAATTGGGACTGTGTGGATTTTAAATTGGTCAATGTTGTTTCCAACACTTTATTGGCTTTTTGTTTTTGGCGATTGTTGCGGTAAAGAATGGAAGCAATAACTAAAAAAGTTGCCAGTACTGCTATCAGTGCTATTTGTCTTTGCTTGTTTTGGACAGCAATCCTTTTCGCTTCTACCTTACGCTGACGCTCCTGTTCATCTAAAACAATACGCTGCAATTGCTGAAATCTTTTTGTTCCTGTTAAACTATCTTTTTCTACATTGGCGATAGCTATATATTTATAGGCACTGTCATACTGATTTTTAGTTTTAAATAACCCACTTAATAATACAGCGGCATCATAAACACCTTTTCTGAATGAAATGGTCTTGCCGGTTTGAATGGCATTATAGGCATACTTCATACTGGAGTCAGGCATGTTCAGTTCCCCGTATAGTTTTGCCAGGAACAGGTTATTCATAGTGAGGTTTCTGGTATCATTATCAATAGTTGCTTCTTTAATACCCTGCTTATAAAAATACATAGCCTTCTCTTTATCGCCTTTCAGATTATACGCATTGCCCATTCTAAACATCATTTCGGGCCTGGTAAAATTTTCTCTGTCATTGCTTTTAAGTGCTGCATCATATACGATTTGCTGGTAATACAATCCGGAATCGGGTAGTAACATTAAATCATAAATGTTTCCAATATTTGATATTTCATTATAAACCATCCCAATACCACCTATCTTTTCAAATAAATCTTTTGACCGGAAATAATATTCGTTCGCTTTTTTGTAATCTGCCAGTTCCATATATATATTCCCAATCCCGTTTAAAGCAAATGCGATATTGGTAGTGTCTTTTATTTTTTCACTTATTTCCAATGCCTCAAATTGAAACTGCAGGGATTCAGGTAATTTACCTGCTTCCAGAACGGTAGCACCTTTTAAGGATAATGCCGAGGATTTTATAAACGGTAAATTATTTTTATCAGCCAATGCAATAACCTGGTCGGTATAAAAAAGGGATGAATCTATATTGGAAAATCGATATCCATTTGCCAGCATGCCAGTCATTTGTATCCTGATTGTATCATTTTTTGCAAGTAAAAGCTGTTCCTTAAAGGCACTAATCTCTTCCGGAGAACTTTGGCCGAAAGATGTAATAGATAGTACACATGAAACAAGGAAATAAATAAATACTTTTTTCATTCAAATTAATTTACAGGTAAAACAATAATGAATTCACTTCCCTCCCCTTCCTTCGTCTCCACTCTTAACTCTCCACCATGTGCTTTTACAATATCATAACTCAAACTCAAACCCAAACCCGTTCCCTGGCCTGTTGGTTTGGTGGTAAAGAAGGGTTGAAAGATTTTATCGAGAATTTTTTGTGGGATACCTGGTCCATTATCCTTTACTCTTATTTCAACCCGATAGCTATCGGGTTTATTACCTAATTTTTTGGTACTAACCCAAACAGTAGGACAATTAATTTTATCGGAGTCTAAGAACCCTCCTGCGGAGGGCAGGTCCGAAAGGACTCCTTTGGAGGAGGCCGCATAAAAAGCATTATTAATTAAATTCAATATCACTCTTCCAATATCCTGCGGAATGATATTGATGTTGCCAATGCTCTCATCAAAATCTGTTTTCATGGTGGCGTTGAAAGATTTATCTTTTGCACGAAGGCCATGATAAGACAATCGTAAATATTCATCAGCCAATGCATTGATATCAGTGAGTTCTTTTTTACCACTACCTCTGCTGCTGTGTTGTAACATCCCTTTTACAATAGCATCAGCCCTTTTGCCATGGTGGTTTATTTTTTGTTCATTCTCTTTTATGTCATTCAGAATTATTTTTGCTTCTGAAATATTTCCCTTGTCTATTTCTTCGCCGGCTTCATCAATCAGTTCAGTATTCACCTCAGAAAAATTATTCACGAAGTTTAACGGATTCTGAATTTCATGGGCAATGCCTGCGGTGAGTTCACCAAGGCTTGCCATTTTTTC
>JANMLJ010000644.1:0-1692 GCA_031372465.1 Chitinophagaceae bacterium
GTCAATTTGTTTACCTGCCCATAAACTTTCTTCATTCAATTGTATCCGTTCATTTTCCACCCTGCCAAATACCATGGCTCCTAACCTGCCATTGCCTACCGGTAATGCTTCATTCCAGTTTGCAGCGGGTTGTAAGTACCAAAGACTAAGGTTATTATGCTGAGCGGCTGATTTAAAAAATGAACTACTTATCACGTAAATAAGTATAAGAAAATGCTTTCCCCCGGCTAAATATTTCATACTTATTGATTTTTAAAATAGTATTTATTCACTGTAGCATTACTGAAGCTTTGCTGCCGGTCTCACTTCACTACCCGTCTGATTCGTTAATCCATCTCCCATTTCTTTTCTGTATTTATCGGCAATGGCAGCTAATTGTTTTACAATTTCAGGGTTTTGATCTTTTACATCCCTGTCCTCACCCGGATCATTTGATAAATTAAATAGTGCAAGTTTTACTGAATCAGTTCCATATTTCCCCGGAAAACCATCATTCCCTATTGTAGCGGGTTTATTATACGTTTGTGAAAGGCAGGGAAACACTAACTTCCATTTGCCTTTTCGAATAGCTTTTAAATTGTTTCTGTCATAATAATAAACAAACTCATCTCTTGGATTTACATGAAGCTTTCCCGTTAGTAAATCAATAATATTTACACCATCAATTTTATTGGCGGGTTGTTTTGCATTACAGATACCTGCAATTGTTGGAAGAACATCCATTGTTGTGGCCAGGTTATTGCAAATAGTTCCGGGTTTTATTTTTCCGGGCCAACGAATAATACAGGGCACTTTTAATCCGCCATCCCAGGCAGTTCCTTTTCCTTCTCTTAATCCGCCGGTATTGCCTGCATGATTTCCAAAAGTTATCCATGGACCATTATCACTCGAAAAAATCACAATAGTGTTATCCGTCAGTCCATTTTTTTTAAGTGTGTTCATTACTTCACCTACAGACCAATCCACTTCTTCCATCACATCACCAAATAATCCGGCACCACTTTTTCCGTTGAATTTTGAGGAAGCTGCAATCGGCACATGTACCATAGAATGTGCCAGGTATAAAAAAAATGGTTTGCTTTTATTTTCACTGATAAACTTAACAGCTTTATCTGTGTACATTTTTGTTAATTGCGCCTGATCATCTAATGTTGTTAACGTCTTAATCACCTTATTACCTTCAATAAGAGGTAAGGGTGGATAGGTGGAACGAAAGTTGGATGTATCTGTAAATGGCGTGCCATCATATTTCACGGGCCACATATCATTTGAATAAGGTAATCCGAAAAACTCATCAAAACCATTTTGCAATGGCAGGTAAGGTTGTTTATTTCCCAGATGCCATTTTCCAACGATAGCTGTTCTATACCCTTCTGCTTTTAGCAATTCCGCAATGGTTTCCTCATTGGGATTAATGGCCATTTTACTCTGGTGGTTCAATGCCCCCGACATTCCCACCCTGGTAGGATAACAACCGGTGAGTAATGCAATTCTTGATGCACTGCATACTGCCTGTGCCACATAAAAATTGGTAAACCGCATCCCTTCATTTGCAAGGGAATTAATATTGGGTGTATGATAAGGCCCGCCCCCATAACATCCGGGATCACCATAACCCATATCATCCATAAAAATGATGACAACATTGGGAGTTACTATTTTTTGATTTAATTCAGCTTTCAGATTCCTGTT
>JANMLJ010000693.1:0-2014 GCA_031372465.1 Chitinophagaceae bacterium
CAATTGTTCATTCTTTAAGAAATATTGAAGACCGGCTTTTGCCAGTTCCGTAGCATAGCCATTTCCCCAATGTTCCGTTCGCAGCGAATAGCCTAATTGTATTTTTTCAGGATCATCAGGTAAGGGAATAATAGCGCAGGAACCAACAAATTCACCTGTATCCTTATTAATTACAGCCCATCTTCCTCTATTGGGATATTGCTGATAAAATGCAATATTCTCCAGTAAAAATTTATCACTTTCTTCCTTTGTACTTACCGGTCGTATATAACGCATCACGTCTTCATTACCTCCCAATAGAAAAATAAGTTCTTTATCATCCTCCGTATATTGGCGTACTAATAATCTTGTTGTTTCAAAAATTATCATGTTAATTCTTTTTTCATAACGACCATTCCCCGGTATTCTTCTTTCATTTGCTCAAATGACAAACGGGTGATCCCGCATAATACAAAACCCATTTGCCGGTAAAAAGCAATCGGGCCGATGCTGCTATCCATTGCTTTCAACCAGATGATTTCTTTTTGATATTGCTTCGCAATAGTAATACTTAATTCCATCAATTGTTTGCCAATTCCTTTGCGGGATGCGGCTTCTGTAAGATATATCCGTTCCAGTTCCAACCCGTTTTTAGTCTTGTCTGTTTCCAGTATTGCATTGATCCGTAGTTTCAAAAACCCAACTGGCAGATCCCCTTCATAAGCAATATAAAAAAAATTGTTGGTGTCATCCAGTTCCAACTGCAACACTTCTTTGGTAAAGGATTTTTTTATGTACCATTCCCCATTATCAAACCATAAATGAAGATAATGATCGCAATAGGCCGTTAATGCTGTATCAGCTAGCAATGCAGCATCCGTAGTGTTTATTTTCCGTATAGAAATTGCTGCTGACATATAATACCTGGACGCTGTTGGTTAATTTTTTATTATAGAATCTACAATGAAAATAATACAATTTGAAACACCAGGGCACTAAGGCACCAAGGCACAAAGGCACATGCAAAGAGACTTAAAATAAGTTTTTAGAAAAATATTATTTCTATCTGTATCTGCTTTGATAAAACCTCACCCCTTCACCAGTTCCTATTTTAGGAGACTCAGCGCCCCTCTTCCTGAAAAATCGGGACCGGCTCTTCTGGAGAGGATGAGGAAAACTCTGCAGATCAGACTCCATCCGGGTGAGGTCTTTTGTATTCATCTGTGTTAATCCGTGTTAATCTGTGGCCAACCTGTATTCTTTGCAGTAGTAAGAGATATATTCTTAAACCACGGAGACACAAAGACACAGAGAAACACGGAGTGTAGCAAAGTAATAAACTTTCTCTGTGCTCCTCCCTGACACCCTGTCTCCGTGGTTCAAAAATTACTTATGAATCTCCGAAGTAAAATGAAACTCAATATCAGGATTATTATTCTTCTCCGTATTCAAAAACCACTCACTCATCGCCAGGTAAACCATATGCCCATCTTTATCTTCAGCAATATTTGCCTGCTTGAAACGGGAAAACTCCAATAATTTTTTCTCATCTTTCGAAGTCAGCCAGCAAGCTTTATAAAATTGAAGATTATTAAACACCACTGATGCTCCATACTCATGCAGCAACCGGTATTGAATAACTTCAAACTGCAGCTCACCCACACAGCCGATTATTTTTTTATTCCCACCAAACTGTGTAAAGAGCTGCGCCACTCCCTCATCCGTTAGTTGCATCAATCCTTTCTCCAGTTGTTTCGTCTTCATCGGATCTTTATTCACCACTTCTTTAAATATCTCCGGCGAAAAAGAAGGAATACCTGTAAAGAAAAAATTCTCCCCTTCCGTTAATGTATCACCGATCTTAAAATTACCTGTATCAAACAAACCCACCACATCACCGGCATAGGCATCTTCAATCACCAATTTTTCCCGGGCCATAAAGCTGTACGGGGCGCTGAAACGAACATCTTTATCCAATCGCACATGATGAAAATATTTATTACGTTCAAACTTACCTGAACAAACTCTGAAAAAT
>JANMLJ010000010.1:0-6747 GCA_031372465.1 Chitinophagaceae bacterium
ACAAAGTTTACATAGGAAAAAGCACTATCAATATTCTTGAGTCCTTTAAAATGGTCGGTCAGAAATTCAGCAGCTTCCAGTTGCTTGGAAAGAAACCCATCTTTTTTGGCTATAGCAAGTGACATTTTTGCATAATAGCCCGCTGAATCTTTTTTATTAAGTTGCTTATATAAATTAGCCAAACCAAGGGTAGCTTCACAAAGAACCTCATCATCTTCAGCTGCTATCAGGTAGTTGATGCCGTTTTGATAGTATATAAATGATTGCTGAAAACTTCCCAATTTCAGATAACTATGTCCAAGCCCGGTCATGGATGTGCCGGTAAAGTCACCAATCAAATCAGCATTAGGAAATACACTTGCAAGCTCTAGTGATTTGTTGAAGTAGGTTAGTGCAGAATCTGATTTATTGAGAAGATTATAAGCGTCGCCGATATTAAGTGCGGTATAATACTTTAAATTTTCGATATTGTGTTTTACAATAACAGAGTCAGCTTTTGTATAATATTCCAGCGCCTTGCGATATTCTTCCTGCTCCCGGTACACACTACCAATACTAATTAATACACTTGCCAGGCTTTCAGGGTTCTTTTGCTTTTCTTCCAGTTTCAGTTTTTGTATATTTAATTCCAGGGCAAGTGGATAGTTGCCGATCTTTCTGAGTGTGCTGGCTAAAACACCGATTGATTTTGATTCACCATAATTATACTTAATTTTCCGGGCCAGCGATAATGATTGGTAAGATAAGGTCAGTGCTGAATCCGGACTATTATCGCTGATAGAATAAGCTAATTGCCACAGCAGATTTACCCGTGTACTGTCTTTGTTTTCTATCGATAATGCTTTACCGAGGCTGTCTGCTACTGCCTTTTGAGCAAAAGAAACAACAGAAAAGAAAATTAAACCCGCCAGCAGAAAATATTTTTTAAGTGAAAAAATTTTAAAGCGATTTTTTTCAGTCATTGGTTGGGTCATTAATAAATTTGACCCTTCTAAATTAATTATTAATAACTGTTTCTATGATTTTTTCTCTGCAAAAAGTATAAATTGAAGTTTTTTTGATTGGTGTAAAGATTTAATTTTATCAGCATTGAAAAAATAAAATCATTGATCAACCCCGAAAAATGACAAAAATAACGTTAGCTATTATCATATTATCATTTTTTGCTGCTTGTAAAACCCCTTCAGGGGCTGTTACAAAAAAATCGGGCGCTGTTTCGGCATACCTTTTGGGCGATTTTACAGACGATTACAATATCCGTTATACTATTAATGATACACTATGGATCCAGCATCCAAATATAAAATATCATATTATCCAATCAAACGTCAGCAAGCAATACCTGATTGCCAGAAACGATACTAATAATCCATCAGATGCTGGTTTGTACACCCGGATTGATTATATGGAATTTCAAAACGTAGAATCGTATACCTGGGGTTTTTGCCTCACCGTGTATAATGCAAAAACGGAGCAGGACGCTCTTATTAATGGTGGGGCAGACAGGCAAAACCCAAAGTCAGGTTGCGGTGGTTTTCCTTTTTCAAGAATGAAGAAAGAACAACAATGATTCCAGGTAAGTTTATCTGATATTCGAATACAATAATCATTATTAATTCGAAAAATAAATAAGGACACTATTTTTGTCAAAAAAAATATCACTGATGACAAGATATCGAATAGGATTAATTTGTCTTTTATTACCTGCATTTTTGTCCGGCTTTGGCCAACAACAGCAACAGGCATCTACCGGCAGGATTGTACGGCACGAGTTAGTTGTTTCAAAATTTGTGCAGGCCAGGAATATAGACGTATGGTTGCCGGATGGATATACGCCGGAAAAAAAATATCCTGTCCTGTATATGCATGACGGGCAAATGCTCTTTGACTCAACTACCACCTGGAACAAACTGGAATGGGGAGTAGATGAAGTAGCCGGAAAATTGATAAAAGAAAAAAAGTGCAGGCCTTTTATAGTTGTGGGAGTGTGGAATGCTGGTAAAATGCGCCACGCCGATTATTTCCCCCAGAAACCCTTTGAATTATTATCAAAACAACAACAGGACTCAATCTATAAAGCTGTAAGAGGAAATAACACTGCGGTTTTTTCAGCGGCTATTAATTCTGATAACTACCTGAAATTTTTAGTAAGGGAACTAAAACCATTTATAGACAGTGCTTATTCCACATTGACTGACAAACAAAATACATTTATTGCCGGTAGCAGTATGGGCGGACTTATTTCCATGTATGCAATATGTGAGTTCCCGGATGTATTTGGCCGTGCTGCTTGCTTATCTACTCACTGGCCGGGCATCTTTACGGTGGAGAATAACCCCATACCTGAAAAATTTATGCAGTACCTTAAAAAAAATTTACCAGACCCTTCAAGTCATATGATGTATTTTGATTATGGTTCTGCCACTTTAGATGCTTTATATAAACCATTTCAGTTACAGGCAGATAAGATAATGAAGGAAAAGGGGTATACATCAAAAAATTGGTTAACAAGGGAATTCCCCGGCGAAGACCACTCAGAAAGAGCCTGGAATAGGAGATTGCATATTCCATTAATGTTTTTGCTAAAGAAATAAACATACCCCATAATGATGCAAATAAATTTTACTCCTTTTCCTGAATTAAAAACCAGCAGGCTTTTTTTGCGGAGAATTATAATGAATGATGCACCAGCGATATTCTCTATCCGGTCAGATAAGGACGTAATGAAGTTTATCGGTAAAGAACCTGCGGCATCACAAAAAGAAGCAGAGGAATTTATTCAGCGGATCAATAACGCCTTAGATGCTAATGAATCAATTATGTGGGGTATCGCCTTGCGGGATAATCCTGCTGAATTAATCGGAAACATTTGTTTTTGGCGGTTGCAACCATGCAATTACCGGGCAGAAATTGGTTATGCATTGCATCCTCTTCATTGGAGAAAAGGTATTATGAAAGAAGCAATCAATATAGTACTTGAATATGGATTTGATACAATGAAACTGCATAGCATAGAGGCAAGAACATCGGTTGATAATGTTGCTTCAGGAGCAATTCTGGAGGCAACTGGTTTTATTAAAGAAGCCCATTTGAAAGAAGAGTTTTTTTTCCGGGGTAAATTTTCAGACACGATCATTTATTCGCGTTTAGTGCATTAAAAAAAGATTTTTCAGCAATGATATTCAGAGAACCTTTTTCAACAGACATACCTTCCATTCAACTGGTAAGAAACGCAGTTACAGAAAATACATTATCTGACCCTGCACTGGTACCGGATGAAGATGTAGAAGATTATCTTTTCAGAAGAGGAAAAGGTTGGGTTTGTGAAATAAATAACCGTATTGTTGGATTTTCTATCGTATCGGTAACAGACCATAATGTATGGGCTTTATTTATTCAACCTGGTTTTGAAAAGATGGGAATCGGTAAGCGTTTACATGATATAATGATGAACTGGTATTTTAGTCAGACCAATGAAACTTGCTGGTTAGGTACTGCTCCGGGAACCAGGGCGGAAATGTTTTACCGTACCGCCGGATGGACAGAAATTGGAACACATGGAAAAGGAGAAATAAAATTCGAAATGACTATTGAACAGTGGAAGACCCTTTAAAATTGTGGGTAGTACAATTCTTTTTGAGTAAATTACTGGTATAAAATGTTACAATAATAGAAATAAAAAAATAAAGAAATGAGAAAAGCGTACTATTCTTTTTTTCTTGTTTTGTTTTTTGCAGCTGGCAAAACAAGCTATTCACAGCAACCATTCCTTACTATTTATTACGCTGAATCAGAAAAAAGCAAGGACAGCCATTCTACTATAGAAAATATTAGCCTTTCAGGTACTACTCTTTTTTATACAGTGAAGTACTCCGGGAGGAGAGGGCCTGATCAAAAAGATGAAACGAAGAATTGTTTGCTGAGTAATGAACAAATTAGCAGTATACGGAAAGCAATTTTTGATAAGAAACTGAATATTTCAGATTCTTTGATAGTTAATCCATTGCCCGATGAATCCTACTTTGCATCAACTTCAATTGCCATAACATTTACAGATGGCAAACAAATCCGTAAAACGAAAGTTAAAGGGAGCCCATCAACCCTTACCGGGAAGCCTCTTTATAAAAGTTCTCTTTACTTGTTGAACATGATAAATGAAATGCTGAAAAACTGCCATTAAGCTAATCTTAGCATATTTATCTTTACTACATTTTCACAATACAAATAGCAAAAAGTCTTAAGCATAGTAATACAGATAAACCCCTATTGAAATACCATCAGGTATATTCAATGGAAAGCCTTCCGCTGTATTCTATAATAAATGAAGAAAATATCAGAGAACGATCACGCTATTGCTGCCACCAAATTCATTGGGTGCCTGGCTATCTGCTTCCAGCTCATTGAGCCATTCAGTTTCATTCACCCGGTATTTGAATTCATGCTTTGAATCCTTTGGCAGGTTTACATCTGCACTGAATGTGCCATCTTTCTTTTTGCTCATAATAATTGAATTTTCCCAGTCGCTGTTCAGACCAAGAATCTCAACCGTTTCAGCGTTTTCAACTGCAAAAGAAAATTTCACTTTGCAATAGTCTTTTGTCTTGTAGTAAGTCTTTAAAATCATGTTGTTTGTCTTTAGGTTAATAGTTCGGCAAGCTTTCGTTTTGCAATTAACCAGGTCAGCATCTTTAGTAAATTAGGGCTACTAAAGGTTAATTTAAACGGCAAAATTAGGCTTTTTTGAGCAAATAATTTCACTTTAGCTTTTCATGCAAGCAATTAAAGCGGAAAAAAATATGTATTATTTATTCTATATACATTTTTTAGTAGCCTATAAATTAATAGGTTAGCTTCCTTAAATGAAATAATTCATGTTAATTCTGCTACGCGGTTTCTTCAAAAATATTTTTCAAAATTCATTCAATTAGGTTGATATTTTTATAAAATTTAACTGAATATTTATATAGCAGTTAGTTTTTACAGAAGGCATTAAATGTGTAGCTATATAACGGGGTGTCCAAAAAACTGATTAATGCCTGCCGCCATATTTCATATATTTTACTTTGTGAAATAATATCCTGCAGCCCCATACTTTTTTTACGATAGTCGATACTTTCCAGTATACACCGAAAGGCTAATTTTCTAGTCGCATTTGAAGAAAATCTACTCATCATAAGTTGGTTTTAGTACTAGTAGGAAAAAATGATGCCAGATTTTACCAGCTACTTGAAAATGCTGTAAAAAAGTACCTGGAACGGTGGAAATTCGTGTATTAAAAGTTTAATCCCACCCTGAAATCAAAAAAGTCTGCATTATCACTATTTGCTTTTAAACTGCCACCAATAGAAAAGCGTTTATTTAACTGGTATTCCAAACCCCATCGATGATAAAAGCTCGGTAAAAAATAAATAGAATTATAAATGCTAAAACCGATTTGCTGGCTAAAATGAACTTTCCCCATTAAAAAAACATGGCCTCCATGAATTCCTGCTACTATCCCGGATCTTATTGGCTTTGCAAGGGCATCCTGTTTAAAACTATTATAATAGACTTCAGCTCCTGCTGTTAAACCACTAAAGCCACCGATCTGTTTGGTTATTTGTGCAAAAGCACCCACTATATATTTTCTTTCCGCCTTCCACCTGGCAAAATAACCCTGGTGAGGTACATAAAAAACACCAACCTGTTTTATTGCTTTTTTAGTTTTCCAAAACTTATCATGATTTCGTTTATAGGAAGGAAGTTCATTATTGCCCGGAGAATAATTCAAGCTTAATGCGGTGGTTGTCCAATTGATTCCCTGGTTGGGCTGCTTCAGATTGCCATTGGATATATGGTGGAAACTGCTTTGTACTCCTGCAGTCAGGTGTTTTGAAACCTGGAAATTTAAACTACCTCCCAGGTGCATATAGGGGTTGATATGTAAAGCATAATTATTGTTACGGGGGTTTTTAATAGCATCGTTGGGGTTACTTAGATATGCCACCCCTATCGATGCCCTTATTCCCAATTGTATTTTTTTTGTTAACCGGTATTGTGGTTCTATAAACCGGGAAGCCAATACACCATAACCCAACAGTGGCAAGTCATAATTAAAATAATTGAATGCCCATCCGGTTTTAACATAAACACCGGTTTTGTTAAAAGAGGAAAACCCAGTTTGTTGTTTTGCCAGCTCAATCTCAACGCCAAAAGGCCGTGCACCTGCTATATTTTTTACAGATTGGCTATGTACCACTGTATGGCCGCTAAATAACTTTACTCCATAACTTACTTGTATGGAATCAATTTGACTTATACCTTGTAGACTGGTTAAGAGGAAGGTAAATGAAATGATTGTACGCATAAATTGATATACATACGGGTAATTAATAAAAGAAGATTTGTTTAAAAATTATGAAGGATCCTATATTTATCTGGATCGGCTGCAAAATTCATTTTGATAGTAGAAGCTTCAGTATATATTTTGGTAGTTGAATGTTTCTTAAACAGAATCTAATAATAGAAAGAGGTGCTTTTAACCATTTATTTTAAGAAAAGGATTGCAGAAAACATCCTTTTATAGAAGCAAATTGTAGTACTATTTTTTCGCCATTTATAGCTCCTGAACCAATTTATTGACAAAGTTTCGGGTCATTTCAGCCACATCTACACTGTATTGTCCCAGGTGTTCTGAGGTTGCTGATTTCCAGGATTGAAAGAACCTGTATTTTTGATCCTTTACAATACTCTGCACATTTATTTTGC
>JANMLJ010000182.1:0-2091 GCA_031372465.1 Chitinophagaceae bacterium
CAGGCCAGTAATTACCGGTTTTGCACTATTGACCCGAATATCGGATTAGTGGATGTACCTGATCCAAGGATGAACAAACTGGCTGAACTGGTTCTTCCTAACCGTACCGTACCCACCCAGATAGAAATTGTTGATATCGCCGGTCTTGTTCGTGGTGCTAGTAAAGGAGAAGGCCTGGGTAATAAATTCCTGGGTAATATCCGGGAAGTGGATGCCATTATTCATGTGATTCGTTGTTTTGAAGATGAAAATATTTTGCGGGATGAAGGCGCTATCAACCCCATCAGTGATAAAGAAATTATTGATACCGAATTACAGTTAAAAGATTTGGATAGTGTAGAAAAGAAGATTCAGAAAACGGAGAAACAAATAAAGCTGGATCCAAAATACAAAGCAGAGTTGAAAGTATTGATAACCTGTAAAGAACACCTGGAAAAAGGAAAAAGTATCCGTGAACTGGATC
Source organism: Chitinophagaceae bacterium (assembly GCA_031372465.1). Lineage (GTDB taxonomy): Bacteria > Bacteroidota > Bacteroidia > Chitinophagales > Chitinophagaceae > JJ008. The sequence continues at coordinate 464 of JANMLJ010000182.1, forward strand.
TGGATAAAGAAGAAAAACTGGCTATCGCAGATCTATGTCTCCTTACTGATAAGCCTGTACTATATGTTGCCAATGTAGATGAACCATCTATGCATACAGGCAATAAATTCTCCGATGCATTAATAGAAGCGGTGAAGAATGAAAAGGCGGAAGTGATCATCATGAATAATAATATTGAAGCCCAGATAGCCGAGATGGAAAATGCCGATGACAGGCAAATATTCATGGAAGAATATAAAATGACTGAACCGGCTCTTGACCGATTAATTCACTCTGCCTATAAGCTCCTTAATTTGTATACCTATTTTACAGCTGGCGTACAGGAAGTAAGAGCCTGGACTATTCACCAGGGATGGAGAGCACCACAAGCTGCCGGTGTAATCCATACTGATTTTGAAAAAGGATTTATCAAAGCAGAAGTTATCAGTTATGATGATTTCATTCACTATGGATCAGAAGCTGCCTGCCGCGAAGTTGGAAAGCTAAGGATAGAAGGTAAAGAATATATTGTGAAAGATGGGGATGTGATGCACTTTAGGTTTAATGTGTAAAGAAGCTGGATACTGGATACTGGATGCTGGATGCTGGATGCTAGATTCTAGATACTAGATTCTGGTTGCTGGTAGTCGACAATCATTGACCAGATTTTTAAAATGTGAATGCCATCCAGTTTCTAGCATCCAGAAACTAGAACAACGCCGTTATCGCTGCCCTTCCAATATGCACCGTCTTAGAGATTCCTGATTTTCTGCCATCATAATTAAAATTCAGCTCAAGATTATTCAGCAGCCTTTTACTAAAACCCAGGGACCACAAATAATTTTTTCCCGGCAATAGACCATCCAGCATAATATAGCTAACTGTTGTATTGGCAATATTTCCATTTACCAGATCAGTGTAGTCGATCGTATTAAACGTGAATTTTCCGTTGATTGAGCTGCTTTGTAAAATATTATACTTCGACTCGATATTGACTGAATGAGATACTGACTGCTGATTGCCATAAGCCGGAAGATTCTTTTTACTATCAAATTTATAGCTTGTAACTATTCTGAAAGTACTTCCCCTGACAAATGTCAAAAAAGGCTCTATACTGTAAATCGAAAGCTGGTAATTTCTATTGGCAAATTTCGGTGTGTATAAAGCATTCAGCCCCTTTCTTCCGTTTGCCGTTAATGAAATAGCCCTGGAGATATTCCACCTCCATTTTATAATCCAATCATTCAGCTTCCTGCTTTCATAGCCATACGTAAGTAAATTCTTTGCATTATTGCGGAGATTACTGAAATCTATTCCCCATTTACTGTTAAAGCGATTGAAGGCTAGTGTATTCAGCAACGTTGTAGAAAGCGTTACCAATGCTGTATCATTTATATTGTATTTAAACGGATTAAACTCAAAAGTACCTTTTGCAATTGATTTCTTACTTGTCTGCAAAGAAGAAATCAGGTTTAATTTCGAGATGAATTTCTTTATCCCTTTTAAACCAGGTAATGATAACAATGCCCGGGGATTGATAGTAACACTATAATTGAGCGTTATAAAATTTGCTTTGATAAATTCATTGGTTGGTGTAAAAATGCGGATAAACTTTGCCTGATCAGGAAAAGCAGCCAGTTCAAATTCAT
>JANMLJ010000306.1:0-2418 GCA_031372465.1 Chitinophagaceae bacterium
AGGTTAAGAGCAATGTAAATGAAATGATTGTTCGCATAAATTGACTTACATACGGATTTTTTAAAAAAGAAGATTGGGGGAGAAAAAATTAAGGAAGCCAATATTTTTAACCAGCTTATTAATTCATTTTATTACTGAAACTGCTGGTTGCAGCTTTGCGTTTGAATGTTTATATTGGATATCCGGCAAGGAAGAAGGAAATCTCTATTTGGGGACTTGGGAGGAAAGGAGTATTTTTTATTGGAATGGTATTTCATCAGGATTTCTCCTGTTATCCCAAATGGTGAGAATAAAAATTCCTGACTCACCTTCTTCATAAAAGACCAGATAGTCACGGACAAGCTTTACTCTTACATTATCAATGTTTGTGCGTCTTCCAATATTTGGATGTGCTGCCACAAGGGCTATTGCTTTTTTAATAAGCAGGTTAAGTTTTTTACCATAAATGTCTGATTGGTTTTTTTTCCGCCAGTAATGTAAAATTTCTTTGCGATCCTGCTGTGCCCGTTTTGTCCAGATTACTTGCTTAGCCATTCATCAATGTCTTTGTCAGCTTTGTCATTGGTAAGAGTCTCCTTGTTCTTAACCTGTTCTTTTGCTTCTTCAATAGCTTTTTTTTGTTTGTCGTTCACCTGATACACTGTATCAGTTTCCTGTAATTCAAACAGGTTGGAAACTTCTTCAAGGATAGAAGGGTCATCAGTCTCCTTTATTTTGTTGATGAGTTTTTTTTTCAGGCTTTTTTCTTGCATAGTTTAAAGGTACAAAAAAATAAAAAATTAACTACTTTGCTTAACCCGGCCTATTTTTCTGGAGCAGATACTGAATTACAAACAATGTATAGCAACGTTATTATCATTCCACCTGTTTTGGGAGTGATGAATGACACAATAACATCATACACGGATTCCAATGATACAAGACAAGGACGAATCCTGGTATCCGAAAGATAGGTGAATGGGAAAGGGATTAGAATAATGTCAGCTTTTGCCATTATAAGGGGCTTTCACATCTTTGAGCGTATAAAGGTCTTCTTCTTCCTCCAGGAATTGATAGCTTTTGGTTTGGGAAGAAAGTTGTTGAATGCCCTCAACTATCTGCTTGTCTTCATTTCGTTGCAAAATGAAATCTGTAAAGTCAGACACTTCGGCTACTTTATCTGCCGGAAGCTTTTGCAGCGCCGCAATGGTCTTGTGTATCAGTTCCTGTTTGCTCATGGTTTAAAATTACAAAAAATTGGAAGAAATGCAATTGGGAATTGTTAAGTAGCTAATTGTCGGCGGGTACGGCTGCTAAATTCATTTTGTTGGAGAAACTGTTGACCTAAACATCGCCTGTGTATGTTTAAGTTGGACCTGGCAGGGAAGAAAATCACAAAAAATATTTCTCATCGAATTCTATCTTATGTTCTTTCAATAATTCCCGGTATTCCTCTTCATAGGTTTTGATTCGGTGATGTTCCTCCTGGTTCCTGACATACTCTATGAGGTTTTTTTTAGCATCGATATGATAAGTGAATCCCCCGTAACCATCTTGCCAGCCACCAAAGTCGGGGAAAATATTATTTTCTTTTATCAGGCTTGTAGCAGATAGTTTGATGTCTTTTACTAAACTGGCCAATGCTACAGACGGATGCAGGTCGGTGATGATATGCAGATGGTCTTCCACTCCGTTGATGCGATAAAGGTGACAATCTTTATTCTTTAGTACTCCTGAGATATACTGAAAGAGTTCTGGCCTGTCTTTCTTTATCATAGTTCTTTCCCGGTATTTGGTGCTAAAGACGATTTGGTAGAGGATTTGGGTGTAGGTGCTCATGGTTTGTAGTTTTAGTTGATATACCACAGGTTGCACCGATGGTTTTTCAAATTTAACCCTTTCAGGGTTTTAGTAGCAAGACCCTGAAAGGGTCGAATGTGAGTAACACCGTATCGTATGCGGTGTTACAACGGTAGTAAAGGAATCATGCTATGAATCGGTGATAGCACTCCCAACCCTGAAGGGGTTGAATGTTATTTGACGGATTTATTCTGCGGCAACCCGAAAGTCTTGAGTAATAGCCTAAGAATCGTGTGTAGCTGCGATATTTATTTTTTTGGCGAAAATATTGTCCGAGACTCGACTGTGAATGTTTATGTTGGAAACTCGGTAGTGAAGGGGATGAAATTTTTAAATGACACTTTCTACTCACATTTTTAACCCATCATTGTTAATAACTGCCTGATAGACAAACCCGGTTTTGTAGTTCTTTAGCTTAAATTCGCTGCTGACTTAAATCATAAACAAAGTGAGATTAAAGAGCTTAGAAATCAAGGGATTCAAAAGTTTTGCTGATAAAACAATTGTAAGTTTTGACGATAATATTACCGGCATCGTTGGCCCGAATGGGTGTGGTAAATCCAATATCGTGGACAGCAT
>JANMLJ010000374.1:0-8964 GCA_031372465.1 Chitinophagaceae bacterium
GGCCGGCCAGCATCAGATCAATGCCCGGATAGTCTGCCAATACTTCCGCTCTCCAGTGGGAAGGGTCATGACTCAATAATATTTTGAATGGATGTGACGCTGCCCCTTCATAGGCTTTTTTTAAATTACCATATTTCGGGAATCGGGCTTTGGCACTCCAGTTTTCAATACCGATCACGGCAATTTTATCCGAGCCCTTTTCCAGGACAATATGTTCATTCATCAATAGCCGCCAGCCAAGGGAATGATGAACCTGCTTTAACCGGTCAAGATTCGCCTCCTTTGCTTCTGCACTGGCCCATCGTACATAATCACCGTAATCATGATTACCCAGGGTGGAATATACTCCCAATGGGGCTCTCAGTTTATCAAAAACATCCATATAATCTTTCATCTCATCAGCTACATTATTGACCATATCACCTGTAAATAAAATCAGATCCGGCTTTTCATTCATAATCTTTTCCACTCCTTTTACCACCGCTTCTTTATTATTAAAACTACCGGAATGTATATCTGAAATATGTACAATTTTTAAACCGGCAAATGATGCAGGAAGATTATCATAGGTAAGTTTTATTCTTTTTACCTGGTACTTGTATTTATTACCAAATCCATACACCAGAATACCAAAAAGGCTTACTCCGGCTATAATGCCTGACCAGCTAAAAGCATAGGATCTGTCAATAGATTCGCCCCCAATCCACTGTACTAACCGGGAAATATCGCCTGCTGCAAAAACCAGCGAGCCGATAAATTTTGCGAAAAATAGTCCGGCCAATATCGAAAAAATGTTGGCCCTGATTTGCTTTGCATCCTGCTTAAATTGTATATATGGTAAAGTCCAGAAAATAACAATGGCCGCAACTGACAAAACCCAGTAAATAGTATAAATGATGGTCTGGGTAAAAGGAGCTGCCGGAGCAGCCACTACTTGTAAAGCCAGGAAAAAGTAGATATCAAGCAGTAGCATTAAGCCGATAAAAAGTAGCCAGAATGGAGATTTACGCATAAATAAAATTAAAATTTTAACAAACAACTAACCGGAACTTGTTTCCCCTACCCCTGGTTTTACCGGTATTACCATTGATAAACCTATTAAGACCGGCAAAAGTTCACCAAATGGGCAAAACTTAATTTTGTGTTGTTAGATTCAGACGGCAATTTTACTACAAACATTCAATCACATTCAAGGGTTTTCGGCAAAATGGCAAGAATAATCGGTGTAGCAAATCAAAAAGGCGGTGTTGGAAAAACAACCACCGCTATTAACCTGGCAGCAAGTTTAGCTGTATTGGAATATAAAACATTATTGGTAGACGGCGACCCGCAGGCTAATAGCACAACGGGTGTGGGCTTTGACCTGCATAATATTACGCAAAGCCTGTACGACTGCATGGTAAATGACGCCCGGGCAAAGGACGTGATCTTAAAAACAGAGATTCCCTACCTCGACCTGATACCATCGCATATTGACCTGGTTGGTGCTGAAATTGAAATGATCAATTATCCCAACCGGGAAATGGTGTTAAAGAATTTATTAGAATCAATAAGAGTGGAGTATGATTTTATCGTTATCGACTGCTCCCCATCACTTGGTTTAATAACGGTGAATGCACTAAGCGCTGCAGATGCAGTAGTAGTGCCTGTTCAATGTGAATTTTTTGCATTAGAAGGACTGGGTAAATTATTGAACACTATCAAAATTGTTCAAAGCAGATTAAATACGGCACTTGTTATTGAAGGAATATTAATGACTATGTATGATGGCCGTCTTCGCCTTTGCAACCAGGTGGTGAGTGAAGTACGCCGTCATTTTGAAGATATGGTCTTCAGCACTATTATACATCGTAATGCAAAACTGGCTGAAGCCCCCAGTGTGGGTAAACCCGTAATTTTATATGACGCCAATTGCAAAGGCTCCATGAATTATCTTAATCTTGCAAAAGAAATTTTGCAGAAAAATGATATGACGAAGATTAAGAATGATGAACGGATTTTGGAATTATAAGCTACGAGTTTTGAGTATTGAGTTACGAGTAAATACATACATCTCATGAGAAATTTCAAACAATTATTGATTTGGCAAAAAGGGTTTCAGATAGCAGTGAAATCCTTCCAACTTGTCTCTTCATTTCCAAAAGAGGAAAAATATGGTATTTCTTCCCAGATTACGAGAGCAGCAGTTTCTATTCCATCAAATATTGCAGAAGGTAGTAGCCGGACGAGCATGAAAGACTACCATAGATTTTTAGAAATTTCTTTAGGCTCATCTTTTGAAATGGAAACACAGTTATTAATTGCTGAAGCAGTTAACTTTGGGGAGAAAGAAAAAAGAGATGACTTATTAAAAGATATTGATGCAGAACAAAAAATGATCATGAGTTTTATGAGCAAACTAAAAATATAGTGCACTACCCGAAACTCGCAACTCAAAACTCGTAACTTTCCTCATGACTTCCCCCAAACAAAATAAAGAACTACTTGGCAAAGGGATCCGCTCCCTGTTGCAGCATATTGACGCAGATTTAAAAACAACAAGCGGTACGTTGAAATCTACGGTTGCTGAAAATGCAACGGGTATTAATCGTATTTCTATTGCTGATATAGAACCGAATCCCAAACAACCACGCCGGGATTTTGATGAACAGGCATTACAGGAGTTAGCCAACTCTATAAAGCTGCATGATATCATACAACCTGTAACAGTTTCAAAATTACCAACTGGAAAATATCGCCTTATTTCCGGCGAAAGAAGATGGAGGGCTGCAACAATAGCCGGTATAAGAGATATTCCTGCCTATATACGCCATGCAAATGATGCACAACTGCTGGAACTGGCATTGCTTGAAAATTTACAACGGGAAGATTTAAATGCTATGGAAGTTTCACTCAGTTTCAAACGCATGATGGAAGAACTGGATTATACCCAGGAACAGGTAGCAGAGAGAATGGGGAAAGACAGAAGTACCGTTGCTAATTTTATTCGCTTATTAAAACTACCTCCTGATATTCAACTGGCAGTTCGTAGCGGAGAACTTAGTATGGGACATGCCCGTGCATTGATAAATGTTGATACGATTGATAAACAGCTTTTCATTTTTAAAGAAATAAAAGAAAAAGGTTTATCCGTCCGGCAGACTGAAGCATTGGTTAGAAATTTATATAAACAGGGTGGTGGTGTTAAAAAATCATCAAAAAGTCAGTTACCGGCCGGATTCCAGAGAATAGAAGATAAATTAGCATCGCATTTCAGTACCCGGGTAAAACTCAGGCATAGCCGAAACGGCAGCGGACAAATCATTATAGAATATTATTCGCCCGAAGAACTGAATAAGATTCTCGGATTATTGGATGCACCACTTGATTAATAAACCCCAAACCCCTTTAGGGGCATTCAAGAAATTTCAAACTTTGTCTAGTCATTCTAAATATAAGACCCTGCTTTTTGTTTTATTGATGTTGGGTTGTATTTTTTCATATGCCCAGAAGAAAGAAAGAATTGTTTCACCCAAAAAAGACTCCACTCCTGTTGTTACAAAAACCGTCCCGGTAAATAAATACGATTCTGCCACAAAAGCACATAGCCCCAAAGTGGCGGCTGTTCGTTCTGCCATCTTTCCCGGTCTGGGGCAGATCTACAATAAAAAATACTGGAAACTTCCCATTGTCTATGGAGCATTGGGAACCTGTACGGGTATTTTCTTATATAACCTGGGAAATTATCGCGACACTAAGTTTGCTTACAAAGTAAAATACAATATGCGGGTGTTTAAAACAGACACCGCCTTATTTACCAGTATTAAAAAAAGACTGCAACCCCTGAGTGAAGAGTCGCTTCGGTTTTACCGTAACCAATTCAGACGTGACATAGATTATTCAGCACTCTTCTTTCTGCTCCTTTGGGGACTAAATGTAGTGGACGCCTCTATTGACGCCCATCTTAAAAGCTTTGATGTAAGCCCGGATCTTAGTTTGCAGTTTAAGCCCGGTTACAGTGATATTGCCAAAACCAATGGTCTGAGTATTGTGCTGAAAATTGGCAAATAATTTCAAAATTTATATAAATAATTAATTGTTACCGGTGTCAGATCATGTAATGTAAGGGGCAATAATAGTTACCTTTGTTCAACTTAAATTTTAATTATGCGGATTGCATTGATTGGTTATGGCAAAATGGGAAAAGCCATTGAAGAAATAGCGATACAAAGAGGCCATCAAATAGTTATTAAAATTGATGAACCCAATTTGCAGGAGTTTACCAAAGAAAATATGATTAAAGCTGATGTGGCTATTGAATTTACGAGTCCATTGACGGCCTTTGATAATGTAAAAAAATGTACAGCATTCGGTGTACCCGTTATTTGTGGTTCTACCGGGTGGTCAGAACGCCTGGAGGAAATGAAAAATATCTGTACAGACAATAATGGCGCATTTATTTATTCCAGTAATTATAGTGTGGGTGTAAATATATTTTTTGAAGTCAATAAAAAACTGGCATCCTTAATGGCGCCCCTTACTGAGTATGAAGTTATATTGGAAGAAACCCATCACACCCAGAAGAAAGATTCACCCAGCGGTACTGCAATTACACTGGCTGAACAAATATTAGAACAGGTCAAAAGAAAAAAGCAATGGGTTAATGAACTGAGTGATCACCCGGAAGATCTTGAGATCATCAGTCAGCGGGTAGACCCGGCACCCGGTACCCATAGTGTGAAATATTCCTCTGTAATTGATAATATTGAAATCATTCATACGGCGCATAACCGTAAAGGCTTTGCCACCGGCGCTGTGCTTGCTGCTGAATTTCTAAAAGATAAGAAAGGCTTTTATACGATGAAAGAGGTGTTAAATCTTTGATGCGGTTTTTATAAAAAGTTATCATTTTCAAAAAATCTACCCGCCAATTCAACGAATGAAACTAAGATTTGCCTTGCTAACATTTTTGCTACTGTTTTCCAGAACCTGTGACTTTTACTCAACTAGTCTTTGGTTTTTTCAGGAAAATGGAAAGAAAGGCGAAATGAATCCTTTAACAAAAATATTTGGCGCAGGCTGGTCAGGACTCCTTATTAGCAATATTATACTAATTGGAATAATTATTTATTGCCTGTACTACTTTTATTTCCGGTACAAACGACCTGCCAATTTACCCATAGAACCAACAAATTATAAAGAGTTAGCATCCTTACAATACTATAATTCGGTTGACAAATTTTATCAGATTCTGTATAAGATTCCGAAAAATAAAAAAGTCTTATTGGCACATATTGGATTTGTCCTTGCCATCACAACTATCATTGCAAGTTTTTTAGCTACATTTCACAACCTGAGTCAATATTATGGCTTTACTTTTTATAACCAGTTCAGAAAAATTGTTGGCAGGCCGCTGTTTGTTATTTATGGATTAATTGTACTAACATTGATTTTAACATACCGGCAATTATTAAAAAATGAGTATAGTAAATATAAAACTATCAGGCAAAGGAGGGCTTGAACTTTTAATCCAGCGTAATGTTCGTATATTTAACAACGTACATATTATATAAATTTCTTTGCGGGTTTTAAAATGAAATCTACCTTCTTTATTTTTTTTTCATTACTCATTTTTTTTACCAGATCTATTTCACAACAAACAAATCCGGTAAAGGAAAAAAGCAGCACGTCTCCAGATAAAATTATATTTGCGTACGGGGGAATGTTAAACAAATCATTTCTACATTACATGATCACCCTATCAAATAAAAGTAGCCCAAAGATTTGTTATGTACCAACTGCTTCCGGTGATAATCCTGCATCTATTGATTTTTGGAATTCACTGTGTAAACAGCTGAAGTTAAAATCATATATTCTAAAACTTTTTAGTATCTCAACAAACCATCAAACATTTGAAGAGCAGCTACTACAAATGGATGCTATTGTTGTTGGGAGCGGCAATGTTATTAATATGCTGGCGGTCTGGAAAGCGCAGGGAATAGATAGTGTATTAAAAAAAGCCTATAATAGGGGAATTATTGTAGCCGGAGGTAGTGCAGGCTCACTATGTTGGTTTCGTGACAGCTACACCGGTTCAAGACCTAACAGCCTCTCAAAAATGGAAGGTCTTGGCTTTATTAATTTTAGTCATTGCCCACATTATCATAGTGACCCTAAAAGAAAACCATATTTTCAACGAGGTATTTTAAATGGCGATATTTTACCCGGGTATGCCTGTGACGACCAGGCTGGAGTGTTGTTCATCAATGGAAACTTTAATAAAGCAGTATCACAAAATAAAGCAAACAACAGCTATTTCATTTCTGTTGCAGAAGGGAAAATTAAAGAAGACTTACTTCCCGCAACAATTATAAAATAACTACCTGGCAATTCCCCCCCTATTAAAAATATTTTTTTGTAACCAACCAGTTACCTATATATTTGTAACCGAATGGTTACCCAATAAATCAAATCAACATGCGAAGAGATGTGTTCCAGGCTATAGCAGATCCTACCCGCCGGAAAATTATCCAAATGATTTCACAGCAATCATTGAACCTGAATGCCCTAGCCGAAAACTTCCCTATCAGCCGTCCTGCCATATCAAAGCATATCAAAATACTAACTGAATGCGGCTTGATTGTTATCAAACAAAAAGGCAGGGAACGTTTTTGCGAAGCAAAGCTGAAAAAACTGAACGATGTAGCAGACTGGGTGGAGCCTTACAGAAAATTCTGGAATACCAAACTCGATGCGCTTGAAAATTATCTCGGCAAATTACCAACCACTAAAACTTCAACCAATGTTAAACGAACCCGTAAAAAGATATGATGGGGAATTAATTATTTCCCGGCTTATAAATGCCCCCATTGAAAAAGTATGGCAAGCCATTACCAGTAAAGAAGCAATGGATAAATGGTATTTTAAGATTGCTTCTTTTAAACCTGAAGCAGGCTTTAGTTTTCAATTTACCGGAGAAGGAGCCAAAGGCGATATCTATATTCATCTTTGTGAAGTAAAAGAAGTAATACCTATGAAAAAAATCAGCTATAGCTGGCGGTATGAAGGGATTCCCGGCGAGTCATTGGTAACATTTGAATTAACACCCGAAGGGAATGAAACACAACTAAAACTTACCCATGCAGGCCTGGAAACATTTATTACAGACAGCCCTGATTTTGCAGAAGGAAGTTTTGCCAAGGGATGGACTTATATTATCGGTAAATCCTTGGTGGAATACCTGTTAAAATAATTAAATACATCCACTGAAAACCCAGGTAAACACAGAATATTTTCAGGAGTTTTTTTACAAAAGGTTTCTGTGTAAATAAAATTGCGGATCAGCATTAGCCTGCATAATGGATGATTCAGGAACTAAAATGGCTATGATTTTATGTCCTACATGTTGGAAACCATGCTGTCGCAATCAGCCCCAAAATAGTCGTATATGCCGCCTGAAAAATAAAATAGAATTATCATCTTTGCAGAATTGATTTATTTTTATCATTTTTCTAAATTAATAAAAGATGAAAAATAATCTTCATCCCTGTCTTTGGTTTGACGGCAATGCTAAAGAAGCCGCTATGTTTTATTGCCAGCTTTTTAAGAATAGTAAACTAACTGTTGATACGCCAATGGTGGTTAATTTTGAGTTGGAAGGACAAAAATTTATGGGTTTAAACGGAGGCCCCAAATTTAAATTCAATCCTGCTGTTTCATTGTTTGTGATAAGTGAATCCGACGATGAAATAAATGAGTTGTGGAAAAAATTATCAGCAGGTGGTTTAGTAATGATGCCGCTTGATAAATACGATTGGAGTGAAAAGTATGCATTTGTGCAGGATCGTTTTGGATTATCCTGGCAGATCATGAAAGGAAAATATAGCGACGTTAATCAAAAAATAACTCCTTCATTCCTTTTCACCGGTGAACAATACGGCCATGCCGAAAAAGCCGTGAAATTTTATACTGATATATTCCCAAAATCTTCCATCAATGGAATATTATTATACCAGGAAGGAGAAACCCAGGTGGCTGGCAAAGTAAAACATGCTCAGTTTGTACTGAATGAAAAAGTATTCATGGCCATGGATGGCCCCGGCGATCATAAATTTCAATTTAATGAAGCTATTTCTTTTGTGGTTGAGTGTAACACACAGGATGAAATAGATTTTTTCTGGAATAAACTAACAGAACAAGGAGGACAGGAAAGCAGGTGTGGATGGTTGAAAGACCAATTTGGTGTATCCTGGCAGATTATTCCAGCGAATATTGGCAAATTAATGAGTGACCCTGAAAGAAGTGGACGGGTAATGCAGGCCCTTTTGCAAATGAATAAATTGGATATAGAAAAATTAGAAACTGCATAATAACAGAAAATTTTCGATTACTTCGAACAACTGAATCACAGCTACTAGTAAAATGTGTGGGTGATAAAAGTTAATTTCGAAAATACCAAATCACTTCACTCAATAATATTCTTATGGCAACAACAAAAAAAAGAATACTTCCAAAAACCGTTGATGAATACCTGGCAACTTTTCCGACAGCAACAAAAACTTTGCTGAAAAAAATCCGGGCTACAATAAAAGCAGCGGCTCCGGAAGCTGAAGAAATCATAAGCTATGGAATTGCCGGTTATAAATACCATGGAATACTTATCTACTTTGCAGGTTTTACCAATCATGCCAGCATTTATCCTGCCCCAAGAAGTAATGAAATTTTTAAAGAAGAATTAGCGGGCTACAAAGGTGGAAAAGGCACCGTTCAATTTCCGCTGGATAAACCACTTCCGTTAAAACTGATCACCAGGATTATACAATTCAGGGCAAAAGAAAATGCAGAAAAAGCTAAAAAGAAAATAAAATTATTCGTAAAAATCAATACTTAATTCCTCCATAAAAGTTAATCATGGAAAAAATAAACGCCTAAGCCAGTCTATCTACCAAATCGTCCTCATAAAGATATTCATCATCATCATTAGCC
>JANMLJ010000417.1:0-4927 GCA_031372465.1 Chitinophagaceae bacterium
TTTCATTCAGTTGCACAAACAAATGAACAAAAAGTTTTACAAAGAGTAAAGCAACTCAATGATGCCGTCTTTATTAAAAAAGATAGTAGTGCATTGGAAAATTTGCTGGCTGAAAATATTACCTATGGACATTCCTCCGGAAAACTGGAAAACAGGCAGGAAATGATTCATGCAGCCATAAGCAGTAAAAGCACTTATACTAACTTTGTGATGGACAGTGCCTCTGTTTTTTTTGAAAATAAAACTGCCGTTGTTCGTCATGTATTAAGAGCTGCTTCTATTGATAAAGAAGGAAAAAAATCATCCCTGCATATCGGAGTGTTGCAGGTTTGGATTATGCAAAACAAAGAGTGGAAACTGATGGCAAGACAAGCGGTAAAATTATAAAAGCGTTTTACCGAATATTGAATTTTATGGGAAGAAAATTATTATTAGACAAAGCGCATATTGAAAACATCAGGCTTTATGATGTGTACCGCCGTGAAGGTGGTTATCGAAGTGTGGAAAAGGCTGTGAAGACAATGACGCCTGATGAGGTAACAAATGAAGTGAAAAAAAGCGGGTTAAGAGGCCGCGGTGGTGCTGGTTTTCCTACAGGAATGAAATGGAGTTTTCTGGCAAAGCCTGAAGATGTTCCCCGTTACTTAGTAGTGAATGCAGATGAATCTGAGCCCGGAACTTTCAAAGACAGGTACCTGATGGAGTTCATCCCACATTTACTGATAGAAGGAATGATTACCTCTTCATTTGCACTTGGTGCAAAACGGTCATACATCTATATCAGGGGCGAGTATGCCTGGATTGTTGATATTTTGGAACAAGCCATACAAGAAGCAAAGAATAATGGATGGTTGGGTAAAAATATATTAGGTACCGGCTATGAGTTGGAAATCTATGTGCAACGTGGAGCCGGAGCATATATCTGCGGAGAAGAAACCGCATTACTGGAATCATTGGAAGGAAAGCGGGGTAATCCAAGAATCAAACCGCCATTCCCGGCAGTAAAAGGATTGTGTGATTGCCCGACGGTGGTAAATAATGTAGAAACAATTGCTGCTGTTGTTCCCATTATCAATGAAGGCGGAGACGAGTATGCGAAAATTGGTATTGGGAAATCAACGGGTACTAAATTGATTTCTGCCTGTGGAAATATTAATAAGCAAGGGGTATATGAAATTGACATGACAATCTCTGTGGAAGAATTTATTTACAGCGATGAATATTGCGGTGGTATTGCCAATGGAAGAAAGCTGAAAGCCTGTATTCCCGGTGGTTCATCGGTGCCTATTTTACCTGCCAATCTTTTATTAACAACAGCAAAAGGTGAGAAAAGAATGATGACCTATGAAAGCCTGGCCGATGGTGGTTTTGCAACAGGCTCTATGATGGGCTCCGGTGGTTTCATTGTATTAGATGATACGCAATGTGTGGTAAAGCATACGTATACATTGGCAAGATTCTATCGTCATGAAAGTTGTGGTCAATGTTCACCCTGCCGTGAAGGAACTGGCTGGATGGAAAAGATTTTATTAAATATCGAGAAGGGAAAAGGGAAAATGAGTGACATCGATTTATTGTGGGATATTCAACGGAAAATTGAAGGCAATACAATTTGTCCTTTAGGTGATGCAGCAGCATGGCCCGTAGCCGCTGCGATAAGACATTTCAGGGATGAATTTGAATGGCATATCACTAATCCCGATGATGCACAAAGAAGGAATTATGGATTAGCGAATTATGCAAAAGAGCTGGCAATATGACGATTTGAAAAATTTCAATGATTAAAATTATTAAAATAGTATGCCTCTTGTTGTTTGTCTCAACTTCTTTTGCCCAAAGTAGTTCCCGGTATAACGATAAGAAAAAGGGTCAATTTTCCATTTCCTGGGGCTGGAACAGGGATGCTTTTACAAAGAGTACTATTAGTTTTAAAGGAGCTGATTATGATTTTACTTTGTTTAAATTAACGGCACATGACCGGCCTACAAAATTCAGTTATTACAATTATTTAAAATTAAGCCGGCTTACTATTCCGCAAACAAATCTCCGTATTAGTTATTTTATAAAAGATAACCTGGCAGTTTCATTTGGTGATGATCACATGAAATATGTAATGAACAATAATCAAACAGTCCGGATGAAAGGGTCAATTAACCGGGCTGGAAATTATAAAGGCAAGTATGATGGTGTCAAAACTATTACGGAAGATTTTCTAACTTTTGAACATACGGATGGATTGAATTATTTGAATTTTGAATTAGAAAAATATTTTACCTGGTATCATTCTAAGTCAAGCCGATTAATTATTTCAGGATTGGTTGGAGGCGGTATGGGAGTTTTATTTCCAAAGAGCAATGTACGGTTGCTGGATTATGAACGCAGCGACCGGTTTCATGTTTCAGGCTTTGGTATATCAGCAAAAGCAGGAGTGCAGGCAACATTTTTAAAACATATTATTATTAAATTCGAAAACAAGTATGGTTATATAAATATGCCGGATATTGTATTGCATAATAAAGGAATTGAAGGAAGGGGAAAGCAGTCGTTTATATTTGCAGAATTGTATGGCACTGTTGGAGCAACTTTTTCTTTGCGAAGCAAAAAAAATAAAATTTGAGATTAACAGCATAAGTGAATAATATGTCTGAAGCACCGAAATTATTTAAAGTAACAATTGATAATATCACGCTGGAAGTGACTCCTGGTACTTCTATACTAAATGCCGCAAGAAAAATTGGCGGCGATGTTACACCCCCTGCCATGTGTTATTATAGCAAGTTGCAGGGTAGTGGCGGTAAATGCCGCACTTGCCTGGTGGAAGTTGCTGTTGGTTCTACGGCTGACCCAAGACCAATGCCAAAACTCGTTGCATCATGCCGTACCAATGTAATGGATGGAATGGTTGTAAAGAATATTACCAGTGAAAAAGTGCAGGATGCCAGAGCAGGGGTGGTAGAATTTCTTTTATTAAATCATCCGTTAGATTGCCCGATATGTGACCAGGCCGGTGAATGCCACTTGCAGGATCTCGGTTATGAACATGGCAAAGAAGGCACCCGGTATGAATTTAAAAGACGAACTTTTGAAAAAGAAGATATAGGTCCATACATTCAACTGCACATGACACGTTGCATTCTATGTTATCGTTGTACGTATGTGGCAGATCAGTTAACAGACAATAGAGTGCATGGAATCTTAGACAGAGGCGACCATGCAGAAATTTCTACCTATATCTCCAAAGCAATTGATAATGACTTTAGCGGAAATATGATTGACGTTTGTCCCGTAGGAGCCTTAACAGATAAAACATTCCGTTTTAAAAATCGTGTTTGGTTTACCAAGCCGGTTGATGCACACCGTGATTGCGACAAATGCTGCGGAAAAGTAACTTTGTGGCAACGAGGGGATGATGTGTTGAGAGTAACAGCCAGAAAAGATGAATGGGGAGAAGTGCAAAGCTATGATGGTAAACCTGGCTGGATTTGTAATACCTGCCGTTTTGATAAAAAGCAAGCCAATGATTGGGTGATTGAAGGGCCAACAAATATTAACCGTCATTCTGTGATCGCTCAGAATAAATATCATGGATTAACAATGCCAAAAGAAACAATTGCCGAAGTGATGGGAGGCAGAGATCCGAAATTGCTGATGGATATTCATAGTATCAGTGATGTGAACAGTGTGGAAATAGCTTCGTTGCCAGGGCCGGCAACGAGTAAGACATTTGAAAAAAGTGAATAGTGAAGGTGTCGGTCGTTATTGACTATTCACAATTGACAAACTAATTATAGATGAAAATGACTTTATTGGTTATTGACTTGTGGTTTATTCTTGAAAAAGTTATACTGATTGGCGGTATAGTCGGTCTTTCTTTCTTTATTGCCATGTACACCACTTATGCAGAAAGAAAAGTAGCAGCATGGCTGCAGGATCGTCGCGGGCCAAACAGGGCAGGTCCTTTTGGATTATTTCAACCATTGGCAGATGGCGGCAAATTATTCTTTAAAGAAGAAATTATTCCATTAGCCTCCAATAAATTTTTATTTATTCTTGGCCCTGCATTGGCTATGATCACAGCCTTAATTACAAGTACAGTTATTCCCTGGGCTGCTCCTTTTATCACGAAAGGTGGAAATGTGATTCCCATGCAGGTAGCAGATGTGGATATGGGTATATTGTTAGTATTTAGTATTGTAAGTGTAGGCGTATACGGAATAATGATTGGTGGCTGGGCCTCCAATAATAAATTTTCTTTGATGGCGGCTATCCGCGGCGCCTCACAAATGGTATCGTATGAGTTGCCCATGGGACTGGCATTGATTGCTGTTTTGTTTATGACAGGATCATTAAAAATGAGTGAGATTGTAGCAAACCAGGTACAGCATGGTTGGCATATAGTTTATCAGCCGCTGGGCTTTATTATTTTCTTTGTTTGTGCACTGGCAGAATGTAATCGTACACCCTTTGACCTGGCAGAAGCAGAAAATGAATTGAACTTTGGTTACCACCAGGAGTATTCTTCTATGAAACTGGGCTTTTACCTTTTTGCTGAATATATTAATATGTTTATCAGCAGTGCGATAATGGTGACTTTATATTTTGGTGGCTATGATATACCGTTTGTAAATGAAGCATCCTGGGGATTGAGTTCATTCTGGATGACTTTTATAAGTTTTAGTGTGATAATGGTAAAAATATCTTTCCTCCTGTTTGTCTTTTTATGGATTCGTTGGACAATCCCACGTTTTCGTTATGATCAATTGATGAATTTAGGATGGAAGAAATTAATACCACTGGCATTGGTGAATATGATTATTACCGCTGCAGTGTTGTTGTTGTTGAAGAAATAGATTAAAGACGGAAAGACGGAAAGACGGAAAGACGGAAAGACGGAAAGACGGAAAGACGGAAAGACGGAAAGACGGAA
>JANMLJ010000421.1:0-13597 GCA_031372465.1 Chitinophagaceae bacterium
GGCGCATTAGCGTCAAGTTAATTTTTAAAATTTTGATACAAATCTGTCATGTTTCTCCTGTCGTAACGTTTTTCATAGCAACAATGCTTGCTTATTATTTCTTTTAATTGTTTATCCGGCAAAGAGAATATTTCTTTCAAATTGTTGCCTATAAAAACTGATAACTTCAACAGGCTAATGAATCTTTCTTCAATTCCTTCAATACGAGCCTTGTAGCGCATGTATATCTTTTGCATAAACAGACATATAAATAAAAGCATCAGGAAGATACTCACTCTTACCCGGTGTTCATTGGTACAACCTTCGTGCAACATATCTTGTAAATGAAACCCGGTTTTCCATGATTTAAATATGATTTCTATTTGCCACCGTACACCATAGGCTTTTGCTACCTCCTTTGGTGTCCATACCTTTTTTTCTACATTTGTGATATAAACACTATAACCAAGCCATTGATAGTATTGTTTGTTGTGATTGACCCGTTTGTCTCTTTCATGCTTTGCTTTGCGTACCCGCTCTGCTCTTTGTTCAGCAGGAACAGGCAGCATGACTAAACGAACCCACACTCTTTTTTTGACACCTATAAACACCCATTGATCTACAGCCCTATTACCTTTCAGCAATTTTTTTAAACCTATTTCATTCCCTTGTTTATCATACAGCTTTACGCCATATTTCAAGCGGCTTAGAAAATAAACTTTTGCCTTGGCCAGCTTAGCAAAGGTGTCTATTACAAAGTAGCCCATATCCCTTATCACCAAATCGCCTTTCCTGGCCCATTGCAGGATAGAACCACTTGCCGATTGATCATTTTGCGTGAAACTTCCTAACATAAAATTGATGAACCTCATGGCTTTTACATCTATGATACTCTGGATACGAGCAACAGCATACTGTTTTACATGGTTGCGATTGCCGGGAAATATGGCCGATAAGGATTGTGGTAATTTTAGCGTAGTACTGTCGTGCAACAATACTTTGCCAAATGCAGAAAACAACCCTTCCACAAATCCTTTTGCACTTTGTTGCAACAAAATATTTTGCAGCAACCCTTGTGCAAAAGCAGTAGCTCCCTCACCAATACGGTCAAACACCGCCTGCTTGCTGACACTACGGCCAGTAAGTAAACCTATCTGTATAGCCCATCCGGTAAATGTGTTTTGACATTTACAGCAACTCATCAGGAAGCTTAAAACAAAATGATAGGCTGTGATCTTCTTAGCTTTGCGTTGAACAAAGCCACATTTCCTGCCAATTTTATTGATAACAGATTTGTCAAAGAACTTATCAAAGTTTTTTTTACCTTGCTGTTGAAATTGCGACTTGTAGACATTGTAAAATGTGTTTAGAACTACAAGTTGCTTTTTCTTTTTAAACCCTTACTACCACTATCTTTCCACTGACGTGAATAACCCTTAACTTGACGCTAATGCGCCGCGGCGGGGGACTTAGGTCTGTTAGTTATTACAAACTTTAATATTTGTTGAAAGAAATCATAGTGAGAGTTAATGAATTGAAGAATCTTCCCCTTGGTGTAAAGTATACGGCTTCTTAAGATGAATGTAGTACAACAGCTGGCTAAATAAAATAAAAAATCACACACATGAGATATTTCAAACTTGTATTGTTATTCTTTTTTTTCACAGCAACGGCCAATGCACAAAAAATAATGGGGTTTTCTGATGCCACTGCTTCAAAGCAGTTAGATTGGGAAAAACAATTTGACGCACAACTGAGTGCAAAGAACCAGGATACCTGGATGCAGTTTCTTACTTCTCATCCTCACCATCTGAGTTCTCCGCAGGGCAAATTAAATGCTGAATATATGGCCGGGCTTTTCAAATCATGGGGTTTTCAAACAGAGATAACGGAGTATTCGGTGTTATTTCCAACACCAACATTCAGATTGCTGGAACTATTAGGTACTAAGCCATATAAAGCAAAACTGGAAGAATCAACACTGAAGGAAGATAAAACCAGCGGGCAAAAAAATGAACAGTTGCCTTCCTACAACGCCTATTCAGCAGATGGTGATGTAACGGCTGAATTGGTTTTTGTGAATCGTGGCATTCCGGAAGATTATGACGAACTGGAAAAAATGGGAATAAGTGTGAAGGGAAAAATTGTGATTGCAAAATATGGAGGATCATGGAGAGGTATCAAACCAAAAGTGGCGGCAGAAAATGGTGCTATTGGCTGTATAATTTATTCTGACCCGCAGAATGACGGATATGCGCAAGGTGATGTTTATCCGGAAGGCGCTTTTCGTCCAAAGGATGGAGTGCAAAGAGGTTCAGTAATGGATATGCCGGTATATCCCGGTGATCCGTTGACGCCGGGAGTTGGTGCTACCAAAGATGCAAAACGATTGAACAGGAGTGAGGCAGTAACAATAATGAAAATACCTGTATTACCAATCTCCTATGAAGATGCTTTACCCTTATTACAATCATTGAAAGGACCGGTGGTTCCTGCAGCATGGCGGGGTGGGTTACCTATTACTTATCATGCTGGCCCAAGCATAGAAAAAGTGCATTTAAAATTGCAATTCAACTGGGATTTAAAACCATTGTTTAATGTAATTGCAAAGTTACCGGGTAGTGAATTTCCGGATGAATGGATCATCCGTGGTAATCACCATGATGGTTGGGTAAATGGTGCTGCCGATCCGATAAGCGGAATGGTAGCAGAAATGGATGAAGCAAGAGCAATTGGTGAATTGGTAAAAAAAGGATTTAAACTGAAACGTACATTGGTGTATTGTGCATGGGATGGGGAAGAGCCAAGCTTGTTAGGTTCTACCGAGTGGGCAGAAGATCACCAGGAAGAGCTTAAGAAAAAAGCAGTAGCCTATATTAATACGGATGGCAATAGCCGTGGATTTATCGGGGCTGGTGGATCACATACGTTAGAGCCATTTTTTAATGAAATTGCTGATGTGGTTATTGACCCGCAAACCGGAGTTAGCATAAAAGAAAGAAAGTATGCAGCTGCAATGGTTGAAGGAGATAAAGCTGCAAGAATGAAATTAATGGGAAATAAAAGTATTAAACTGGAAGCATTAGGTGCCGGCTCTGACTGGTCCGGCTTTTTGCAATTTCTGGGAATCGCTTCTATGAACATTGGATTTGGAGGAGAAGGTAGTGGTGGTGAGTATCATTCTATTTATGATTCGTATGATCATTTTGTAAAATTTAAAGATCCTGGTTTTCAGTATGGAGTCGCGTTGTCAAAAACAGCGGGTCGTGCGATGCTCCGGTTGGCCAATGCAGAAATTTTGCCGATTGATGTAAACAGTTTTTATAAAACCGTGAATGATTATGTGACAGAACTGAAAACAATACTGGATAATACCCGGTCTGAAACGGAACAGGAAAATAAAATGATCAGGGATAAATTGTATGACCTTGCCAAAGACCCTGTGAAAGGATTTCAATCTCCCAAAGTAAAGGATATTGTTCCTTTTTTAAATTTCAGTGAGTTGGAAAATAAGATGGCACAATTAAAAAACAATGCAGAAGAATTTCAAAAATCATATGGAAATGGTACACTGCTATCGGCCGATAAGCAAAAAGAGTTAAATGAAATTCTCTTTAAGATTGAAAGAAGCCTTATCAATGAAAAAGGATTACCCCGGCGGTCATGGTATAAACACCAGGTATATGCGCCCGGTTATTATACCGGTTATGGTGTAAAAACTTTGCCGGGTATTCGTGAAGCTATCGAGCAGCGCAACTGGAAAGAAGCCCAGGAAAATATTGAGATCGTTTCAAAAACAATGGAGGCATATGCAGCTCAGGTGCAAAAGGCCATTGGTATTATTATTAAAAAATCTTTTTAAAATCATCTTCCGATAGTAGTTATAGTTTTGCAGGATGCAATTACCTGAACCGTTATTAAACGCGCTTGTATCAGCCAAAGGTTTCCATAAAGAATCTTTTGAAGCAGTACATACTTCCGACGAACAAGTAACTTCCATAAGAATAAATCCATCCAAAGAGAACCCCCAATTTAGCAATCAACTAATAAACCCAATAACCAAAATCCCCTGGACTGATTTTGGTTATTATCTTGATTCCCGCCCTTCTTTTACTTTCGATCCGCTTTTTCATGCAGGTTGTTATTATGTGCAGGAAGCCAGTAGTATGTTCCTTGAACAGGCATTGAAGCAAACAGTTGATTTGACAAAGCCCTTAAAAATTCTTGATTTATGTGCAGCACCGGGTGGTAAATCAACACATATTCATTCTTTAATTTCTACGGATAGTTTGCTCGTTAGTAACGAAGTGATTCGTTCAAGAGCAAATGTTTTAAAAGATAATATTATCAAATGGGGTTGTGAGAATGTAGTGGTTACAAATAATGATCCAAGGGATTTTTCAAGACTGGAAAATTATTTTGATGTAATAGTTGTAGATGCTCCCTGTAGTGGTAGTGGACTTTTTCGCCGCGATCGGGCTGCCATACAGGAATGGAGTGAGAATAATGTGCAACTATGTTCACAGCGGCAACAGCGGATACTGGCTGATGTATGGCCTGCTTTAAAAAAGGAGGGAATATTGATTTACTCTACCTGTTCATACTCGGAAGAAGAGGATGAATCAATTATTAAATGGGTAAAGAATAATTTCTCAGCAGACATTCTCCCCTTATTTATTCCGGATAGCTGGGGTATAGTGGAATCGGCAGGTGGTTATCGCTTCTGGCCGGATAAAATAAAAGGAGAAGGTTTTTTCCTTGCCTGTTTCCAAAAGAAAGCGTATGAAAACGATAGCTCCTTTTCAATAAAAGATAAAGCAGATTTTGTAACAAGAAAAGAAATGGAATTAATTGCTAAGTGGATTAAAAAAGAAGAAAAAAAATTTATTAAACATTTACAAACTGTGTATGCCTGGCCAGAACAACAGGTAAATAGTTTTAATTTTTTGCTGCGACAACTTCGTGTTATTTATTCCGGAATTTTAGTAGGGGAACTGATGCGGGATAAGCTGGTTCCCAACCATGCCCTTGCAATGAGTAATTTGGTGGTAGATTCCATTCCAAGGTGTGAATTAGATTACGAAAAATCAATTCAATACCTGCAGCGAAAAGAACTGAAAATTGATAGTAAAGAGAAAAGCTGGCAGCTGATTAAGTATGATGGGCATCTGCTTGGATGGATAAATGCATTACCAAACCGAATCAATAATTATTACCCCAAAGAGCTCAGAATATTAAAAAACAGGTAAATGGCTTAAAAAAACAAAAAAAAGTTACATCTTTGTACTTAAATCCCATTTTATGAAGAAAATCGCCACCCCTTTATTGTTATTGTTAGTAAGCCTTAATTCCCTTTTTGCACAAAAAGAAGACCTGATAGTTAAAAGCAGTGATAATGGATTGTACCTGGAACATAAAGTAGTACCCAGGGAAGGTTTTTTTAGTGTAGGACGTTTATTTAATGTCAGTCCCAAATTTCTTGCATCTTATAATAAGATGGATATGAATAAAGGTCTTTTCATAGATCAGAAACTTCGTATCCCGCTGACCGATACGAATTTTACGCAACAAGGTAACAGTGGTTCACCGGTTTATTACAAAGTTGGAGATAACGAAGATCTGCGTTCAGTAAGTGATAAATTCAGGAAAGTTTCAGTGGCCAATTTAAGTAACTGGAATAATCTTTCGGGTGATGAAGTAAAAGGTGAAACGAAGCTTATTATTGGCTTTTTACAAAGTAAAGAGATCCCTTCTGTTACTATTAATAATAAACCTGCTAATAATAAACCTGAGCTGGTGCCACCAGTGGCAAAGGTGGAAGAAAAAACCATTGCTAAAGTGGAAGAAAAAAAGGTAGTGAAAGAAGAGACAAAACCAATTGAACAAAAAATAGAGGAGAAGCCTGTTGTAAAACCAGAACAGAAACCGGTTATGTCAGATCAGGGGTATTTTAAAACCAATTTTGAAAAACAGATCAAAACCAGCCCTGCAACTAAAAATGAAACAGTAGCTTCCAGCATTTTTAAAACTACCAGCGGCTGGGATGACAGTAAATATTATGTACTGATGGATAAGGTGCCTGCTGGAACAATAGTGAAAGTCATTAATCCTTCCAATAATAAAACAGTTTATGCCAAAGTATTGGGAGAAATGAGTGGCATTCAACAAAATCAAGGGTTGAGTATGCGAATTAGTAATGCAGCTGCATCCATGCTTGAAATTTCTGAGCAGGATAAATTTATAGTAAAAGTAAATTATTAATAGCCGGCATTAAGCTGTTTCCGGATAATTGCAATTATTGCTTTAATCCTTGTTGCCACAACGGGTGAGTGTGTGCTGCATCATCAAAACCTGTAGCCCCGGAGGAATTCCTCAATACTCATTTTTTTCTTTCCCTCCAGTTGGATTTGCAAAACATGGAGATAGCCGTCAGCAGCTGCAATTTTTAAAAAAGTTTTTCCATCAGTTTCGTATTCGCCTTCGGAATGTTTTGGGATGACTATCTCTTTTTTTGATGTAAAGATCTTCAGCATCTTTTCATTCATGATGGTAAATGCAGCAGGATAAGGGCTTAGTCCCCTGACAAAATTATAAATAGCAGCAACAGGCTGGCTCCAGTTTATCCGGCTGGTATCTGTATGGATTTTTGGCGCATGTTTAAGTGGTGTCTGACCGTCCCGGTCTGACACCTGTAATTGCGGAGTTTCTTTCAAACTACCATCGGAAATTCCTTTCACCGTTTTCAGCAATAGGTTCGCTCCAATCTCTTTCATTTTATCATGCACATCACCAGCTGTATCATCTTCGCCAATAGGAAAACGTTCTTGCAATAAAATATTGCCCGTGTCTATTTCATGTTTTAGTTTGAAAGTGGTAACGCCGGTTTCTTTCTCACCATTAATAACAGCCCAGTTAATTGGTGCAGCTCCCCGGTATTGTGGTAATAAACTTCCGTGAAGATTAATGGTACCCATTGGCGGCATACTCCATACAAATTCAGGTAACATACGAAAAGCAACGACTACCTGCAGGTCTGCATTCAATGATTTCAACTCTTCTAAAAAAGAATGGTTTTTAAGTTTTTCCGGCTGTAAAATTTTCAACTGCTGTTCAACAGCATATTTCTTTACAGCACTTTGCTGTAGCTGCATACCTCTTCCTGCATTTTTATCAGGGGCAGTAATTACACCAGCAATAGTACAACCTGCTTTTACCAACGCATCTAAAGAAGCAACGGCAAATTCTGGAGTGCCCATGAAAACAATCCGTGTATTTTTAAATTTTTCTGATTCCATTGAAAAGGCAAAGTCTAGTATAAAGTGTCAGACTTTAGTTCAGCAAAGTTAAATGAACTATATGTCTATAAAAAAGATGATAAGTTTGGAGTGTTAAGGTTTGTTTATTTACCACAGATTGCACGGATTATGGCTCAGATAACACAATGTATTCTAAAATTTAATCAGTGTTATCAGTGGTTAATCCCTAAATATTTTTCAAAATCAGGCATTAGTATCTATTCGAAGTCATCATAGAGCAAATATTTTTTCCTTATTTTCTTAAACTCCTGTAACGCGGTTTCCCAGCTTTCACGGATCTCTTTTTCAGTTTTGCCATTTTTTATTTGTTGCCAGAGATCATTATTGCCGGCTAATTTATCAAAAAAAGATTCTTCCATTTTGCCGGATTTTGGAAGTAGAAAAAAATTCTCTTTTTCCGGAAATTGACGGTAGGCTTCTATCAGCCATTTCAATTGTACTTTATTATCCACTTTTGCCAATACATTTTCAGGGGTGCCCGATAAATCCCAGCCATAACAAACCTGCCCGTATAATTTGGAATTCTTTGCTCCCTCATTTGGGATTGGGGTAAATGCATATAAATTATTGGGCAGCGATGGATGTCCAAATACCTGGAATTGTTTATTGGTGCCACGCCCCTCACTTAATACGGTACCCTCAAAAAAACAGGTAGATGGATATAGATAAATTGATTGGATATTGGGTAAATTAGGAGAGGGCTTCACAGGTAGCACGTATTTTGTAGTATGGTCATAACCTTTGCATTTAATTACCTGGAAATGAAAAGGGGTGTCCACAGAATTTTCCGCTGTTTTGTAGTAGGCATATTTAGCATTGGCTTTTTCGCTTAACCATCCTTCTCCGGCGATCATAAATGCATATTCTGCCATTGTCATTCCATATACAATGGGTATGGGTTGGCGGCCAACAAAAGAACGATACGTGAGATCCAGCACGGGTCCATCAACATAAAACCCGTTTGGATTGGGTCTGTCAAGAAGCATTAGTGGTTTTCCCAATTCAAAAGCTGCTTCCATGAATTCTTCCAGGGAAGAAATAAATGTGTAGAAACGTACACCAACATCCTGAATATCGAAAATAAGAATATCAACACCTTTCACATCTTCGATGGTTGGTCTTCTTTTATTTCCATATAAGGACACAACAGGGATGCCGGTTTTTTCATCCTTATAATTTCCAACTTTTTCGCCAGCATCAGCTGTGCCCCTGAATCCATGCTCAGGGCCAAATATTACTTTAATATTGATGCCAAGTTTCAGAAGTGTATCTACGAGATGTGTAGTGCCAACTATGGAAGTCTGGTTGGCAAATATTCCTACTGTTCTTCCCTTGATAAGCGGCAAATAGACATTGATTCTTTCAGCGCCAGCTAAAACTGCCGGCTGTTCCTGTATAACGGAAGTAGAACCTGTTTTTTGGGCATAACTGCCTGTTATTATCAATAATAAAGGCAATAAAATTTTAACCTGTTTCATATGAACCATTTTATGGGTAACATTTTGTAAATTAATGAATATATTAACGTTGATTGTATTAAATAGTTGAATGGTTGCATTGGCGAATTTGCTACCTTGCAAGCCGGTTTTTATTTATTTAATATTAAAAAGTAATACAATGGCACAGGTAAAAAGCGGGGATAAAATAAAAGTACATTATCATGGAAGACTTTGTTCCGGAGAAACGTTTGATTCATCAGCTGGCCGTGAACCACTGGAATTTGAAGTAGGAAGCGGAATGGTGATTAAAGGATTTGATGACGGGGTTACAGGTATGACAGTTGGAGAAAAAAAAACAGTTAATATCCCGTTTGATGATGCGTATGGCGCAAGAAACCCGGATATGATAATAGAAATGCCGAAAGATCGCTTTCCAAAAGATATGGAAATAGAACTGGGGATGTCATTAGGCATGAGTGATGAAAATGGGCAACAATTTCAGGTAACAATAGCTGAAATTAAAGAAGACGTTGTATTGCTGGATGCAAATCACCCACTTGCCGGGCAAGATTTGATTTTTGATCTAGAACTGGTGGAAATTGCAGGAGGAAGCCCTTTAATAATATTGCCATAATAATATTTTTGTCCCCGATGCATATCGTGGCAGCTTGTCGAAGGTTTGTGAATGCATTGTGACAAATAGTAATAAAAAACTATTTGTTTTGCTGTATATTGATATCCTAAAAGAAAATTATGTTTGAAAACTATACGTTTACTGCGGCCGAAAGATTTTTGAGATATGTACAGGTAGATACGCAGAGCGACCCGCAGTCTTCCTCTCATCCCAGTTCAGAAAAGCAAAAAGATCTCGGTAAAATTTTAGCGGAAGAATTAAAACAAATAGGGCTCACAGATGCCCACCTGGATGAATGGGGTTATGTCTATGCCACTATTCCATCTACAACCGATAAGAAAGTGCCGGTTATTTGTTTTTGTGCGCATATCGATACTGCCCCGGATTGTAGTGGTACAAATGTGAAACCATTAATTCATAAAAATTACCAGGGACAGGATATTGTATTGCCAGATGATACGTCACAGGTACTACGATTTAATGAATATCCTTATTTAAAAACGCAGATAGGTAATGATATCATCACCGCATCAGGAACTACTTTACTTGGTTCTGATGATAAAGCAGGTGTCGCGGAGATTGTTGATCTGGCAAATTTTTTACTGCACAATAAAGAAATTAAGCACGGGGAAATAAAAATACTATTTACGCCTGATGAAGAAATTGGTAAGGGGACAGCAAAAGTTGATATGAAAAAATTAGCGGCTGATTTTGGTTATACATTAGATAGCGGAGATGCCGGGTCATTGGAAGATGAAACGTTTAGCGCAGATGGCGTACAGGTAATCATTCACGGTGTTATTTCACATCCGGGTTATGCAAAGGATAAAATGATCAATGCATTGAAAATTGCCGGCGAAATTCTGGCAGCTTTACCAAAGGACCGTCTTTCACCTGAATCAACAGATGGAAAAAGAGGATTTATACATCCGGTAAGAATTGAAGGTATTGCCGAAAAATGCACGATAGATTTTATTATACGTGATTTTGTAACGGAAGGCCTTATCAAAAAAGAAGACTATTTAAGAACGCAGATAGAAGAAAGATTACGTACCTATCCAAAAGCATCTTTTGAATTTTATGTTACAGAACAATACCGGAATATGAAAGAAATACTGGATCTCCATCCCCAGGTGATTGACTTTGCCAAAGAAGCTATTACCAGGGCAGGGCTTGAATTAAAAATGGAAAGTATACGGGGTGGCACAGATGGTAGTCGGTTATCATTTATGGGATTGCCTTGTGCCAACTTATTTGCCGGCGAACAGGCCATTCATTCTAAGTTGGAGCATATAAGTATACGGGATATGAATAAAGCAGTAGAAACGATGGTACACCTGGTAATGATCTACGAAGAAAAAAGCAATCCACCAGCCATATAATACCAGCAATCTCTCGGTTAAAATTCTTTAGTTTACCATTCTTAAAAAAAGACTACAACTCTTTGAAGGAATATAGTTAATGCAATGGGTAAAATGCCGGTAAAGGAGGAAGAAAAATAACAGAACTTCTTTGAGAATCAATCAGAAGTGAAGCTAATTGACAATTACGTTAAAAAGACCATCCTGTTGATCATCGCCTGTATAGTTGAAACCGGCAAACAAGATCCCCCAATAATGATTTAAGAAAGTGTAACTTACATATTAAATTATAAGTTATGGATTATCCTAAACTATTTGCAGAATATTGGTGGGTGTTGGTAGCCGTCATTATATTCTTTGGCTCACTCTTTTCTATCAACCAGGGATATGTTGGCGTAATTACTATGTTCGGTAAATACCGGAGAGTAGCCCGCCCCGGATTGAATATGAAAATTCCGATTCTTGAATCAGTGGCAAGAAAAGTTTCCATTCAAAACCGATCGGTAGAATTGGAATTTCAAGCCGTAACAGCAGACCAGGCCAATGTTTATTTTAAAAGCATGTTGCTGTATTCTGTTCAGAATGCAGAAGAAGAAACTATTAAGAAAGTCGCTTTTAAATTTTTTGCCGATAAAGACCTTATGCAGGCACTGATAAGAACGATTGAAGGAAATATCCGTTCATTTGTTGCTACCAAAAAACAAGCAGAGATATTAGCCTTACGTAAAGAGATTGTAAACTATGTAAAAGATGAGATCGACCTTCAACTGGAAACCTGGGGTTATCATTTACAGGATTTGCAGATCAATGATATAACGTTTGATAAAGTGATCCTTGATTCGATGAGTAAAGTGGTAGCATCCAATAACCTGAAAGCTGCGGCTGAAAATGAAGGGCAGGCTTTATTAATTACAAAAACAAAATCAGCGGAAGCGGATGGGAATGCTACCAAAATTGCAGCTGAAGCTGAGAAGGAAGCAGCACGGTTACGTGGACAAGGGGTGGCCCTCTTCCGCCAGGAAGTGGCAAAAGGTATGTCGGAAGCAGCTGAACAAATGAAACAAGCCAATCTTGATACGAATGTAATTTTGTTTAGTATGTGGACAGAAGCGATTAAGAATTTTGCTGAATATGGCAAAGGCAATGTTATTTTTCTGGATGGAAGTCCGGATGGTATGGAAATGACGATGAAACAAATACAGGCATTGATGGTAAAACAAGCGGGAACAAGAGGAGAATTGTAAAAAAGTTGTAGCTAAGTCCGGAAGACGGAAAGTCTGGAAGTCCGAAAGTCCGGGAGTCCGAAAGTCCGGGAGTCCGAAAGTTTATTCAAGCGAGTTAAATAGTCTTTCGGACTTTTACATTTCTTGTATATACTGTGCATTAAATACAGTAAAGAAATTTACCGGAAGTAAATCTGCTTTCGGACTTTCTGTCTCACGGACTTCCGGTCTTTCTGTCTTCCGGACTTTTCTTGTTAAATAACTCTAAAAATATCATTTCGGGTACAACGTGGCACTGTTTTTCTCGTTCAATGAAGTCGTTATTAAGACTTGTTGATAACAGCTAAAAACAAATTAACAGCTAACCACTATTTTTACGAACCCAAAGAACCACAATTATGATTGACTTTTTACAGATCGTTGACTCCCTGGCACAGACTACAAAGTTTGCAGCCGGCGATAGCAACCATGATGGAACATTAAGTTTTTTTGAATTATTACAAATGGGAGGGTGGATCATGATTCCTCTGGCCATTATGTTATTACTGGCCGTGTATGTTTTTGCTGAACGAACCATTGCTATTCGCAATGCGGCAAAGATCGATGATAATTTTATGAATATAATCCGCGATAATATTGTTAGTGGTAATGTTACTGCGGCAAGAAATTTTGCCAAAAATAACAATACACCGGTAGCCAGGATTATTGATAAAGGTATTCAACGGATTGGCAAACCTCTTGATGGCATTGAGAAAAGCATGGATAATGTAGGTCAACTGGAAATGTACAAATTAGAAAAAAATCTTGGTGTGCTTTCGGTTGTTTCAAAAGCGGCGCCTATTTTCGGATTTGTAGGTACACTGGTGGGATTAATGCAATTGTTTTCCAAGATCACTTCTACCAATGAATTTGAAGTAGGTACCATTGCGGGTGGAATTTATACTAAACTTATTACTTCTATCACCGGACTTGTAATTGGTTTGGGTGCTTACCTGGCCTATAGTTATCTGAATACACAAATAGATAAAACGTCCAACAAAATGGAAGCAGCTTCTTCCGACTTCCTGGATATTTTACAAGAACCAACCCGATAAACTACTTCAATGAAATTCAGAAAAAAACATAAAGGGGAATCCGGGGAGGTTTTCACAGATTCTCTGAACGATATTTTATTTATCCTGCTGATGTTCTTTCTTATTGTAGCAACACTAGCTAATCCGAATGTGGTAAAGGTTGGATTGCCAAGAGGTTCAAAGGATACCAAGGCCAAGCAGAATATTATGGTATCTATTGATAAGAACCAGCAATATTTTATTGGTACTACTAAGATTGAATCATCCATTTTTGATTCGATGCTCAGAAAAGAAATCAGGAAGTATAAAGCTTTTGTCGATACTCCAACGGTTGTTATCAATGCAGATACTGCTGCTTACTATGGCGAAGTTTTCCGGATCATGCGTGTTGCCAAAAAAGATACAGCAAAAGTAGTAGCAAGGATTGATTGAGTATTGAGTCGGGAGTCGGGAGTCAGGGAGCTGAATTTGGAGTTGCTTTTATCATCCGGTCTTTTTGTTGCATATCTTTTTTCAATTCAGTAGTATAACCTGCTGATTGAAGAACCTCTCTTGTTGCATTACCTGAACTT
>JANMLJ010000438.1:0-7520 GCA_031372465.1 Chitinophagaceae bacterium
GTTTAGATATAAAATTTACCAATTGGGCAGATTTAAACGAAGGCAAAAACCTGAGCATAATAGAACTGAATGGCGCAGGCAGCGAACCCACCCACATGTACGACCCTTCGCATTCAATCTTTTTTGCCTGGAAAGAAATCATCCGCCACTGGAAGATTCTATGGCGTATCAGTACCTGGAACCATAAAACTAAAAAACACCCTTATCTTAATTTTAAACAGGGAATAAAAATGTTTAAAGAGAACAAAGCCGTAGAGAAGAAACTGGATACAATGCTATAATTATATTGAGAACAGCAGAGCCAAACTGCTTAGCCTTAATACAACCTTAGTAGCAATGCTTTTATTTCATTAAACTTTTTCGATGGCAGAAAATGATTTTCGATTTTTTCTTTTTCGTCTTCAAAAATAATAATTTCTTTTTTAGCCGCTCCAGTAAGCATTTTATCGGTGTACGCCACATTACTAAACGGCACTAATATATCTTTTGTTCCATGTAAGAGATAAACAGGGCAGGCTATTTTTGAAAGCCCTGGCTTCAATGTTACCAGGTCTTTTTTTAAGTACCAGAGTTCTTCATTGGAGGGCCGCCATGAGCCGGGTATTAAATAATTCAATGGTGTTTTAAATATTAGCGGTCTCCATTTTTCAGGTTTTTCTGCCGCAGGATCCTGCGAACCAGCAAGTATTATTAATGCTGCAATTTTACCAGGATTTTCTATTGCAAGCCTGCATACCATCGGGGCGCCTAATGAATGACCAACCAGGAAAACAGGTTGCCCGTTATCTAATTCTTTTAAAACTGTACTTATAATTAGAGACTGTTGCGAAAGGTTCATTGCATTACCAAAATCGCTGTGACCAAACCCAGGTCGGTCAATTGAAATAAGCCGGTATTTCTGTAGCAGATCTGAGTCCATCAAATAGCTTTGAAATGCACTCCAACTGCCGGGTGTACCATGTACAAAAATGATGGTGGGCAGTCTGTCTATGCCAGTTTGCGCATAATGAAGATTATGGCCGTTTATCTTACTGTTTTTGAAATGCAATTGTACACCGGCTGCGTTGAATTTTCCTATTGCCTTTTTATCTGCCACCCGGAATGAAAAGCAGCTTTGTAGCGGCAAAAGAGATACTGCTAAAAACAAAACTGTAGAATTGATGTTATTCAAAGCAACTTTAGATTGTTCCCTTTAAGTAGATTTCATCTTCAGTAGGAACAGTTGTACCGCCGGCTTTTTCCAATGTTACAATAAATGAAGTAGCCCCGGCAGGCATGTTAGACATTTCAATAAATCTATCCCGTATTACATCATTGATAATACCAACACTTACCGGCTTGCCATCTACATTTGCCCATAATTGATAATCTTGTTCGCTGGATGATTTAGGCAAATGATGAATCATAATATATACTTTACCCGTTTTTTTATCCCAAAACATAGTGCAGCGGCAAATAGCATGATAGCCTACTCCGTACATGGCCACCGGGGTAATAGTAGGGTCTTTTAAAATATTGTAATCCGCTACAGGGAGTGTGACTGGTGTAGTGTTGCGGTTGACAAGCTCCTGCTGTTGCTTTTTGTTTTTGGAATATAAAATGTAATTGAAAACCACACTTGTACCGAGCACTAATATAGCGGCAGCAGCAACCGGCCTTAACCAATTATACCTGATAATTTTTGCCTTACCGATGCTAATAGGTACAACCGGTGTTGGCTTTAAAGAATCAATTTGTTCTAAAATCTTGTTATCAGTCGCAGCGCCAGGCATAGAAGCATAGCGCATCATTTCATTTTCAAATTGAATTTCAAAATTGATGATAGCTTCGTTAAAGGCAGCGTCTACCTTTCGCAACTGTTCCAATTCCGCTTCTTCTTCGGGTGTACACAACCCCAGCACATACTGCTCAATTATTCCCGACGATATGTAATCCTTATCACTCATTTATCTTAAACAAATTGTTTTCTTAATTCAATCAAGGCATTTCTTAATCTTGTTTTAACTGTACCAACAGGTATATCCAGTGCCTTAGCCACCTCTTCCTGGGTAAACCCATTGTAGTAAGAAAGCTCTAAAACATTCTTATAATCATCTCTAAGCAAATGCACCTGTTTTCTCAGCCCTATCTGATTAATTTGCTGTTCCAATCCATTTTTTTCACCAATATTATATACAACATCTGTAAGGCTTTCGTTTTGGTTATGCACTTTGAAATTTTTAGCCCGGGTACTGTTAATAGTGGTATTTCGGGTAAGGGTGTGCAGCCAGGTAAAAAGCCGTCCTTTTCCGGGGTCATATTTGTCTATATTTTTCCAGATGGTTACAAAAACGTCCTGTAAAATATCATTGGCGGTTTCTGTATCTGTTACTAACTGAGTAATAACATTAAACAATGCCCCCCGGTAATGTAAATACAGATGCCTGTAAGCCTTGTTATCATGCTTTTTAAGTGCAGTTACCAGTTCTGGCTCAGTATATTGTTGCTGTTCTGTTAAAAGCATAGTGTCTTTACAAAGATTGAAAATAATGGGCAGATTACAAAAGGAAACGTATCAATTAACGAAAAGTTTTAATGGTCTACGATAGGAAATACTAATGTTTTATTGATTTTGGAGTCCAAATTTTAACCGGAAAAATAGACCACTTTCCATCCATTGGTTAAAAATGTACTCAAACGTTATATTAATATCATAAAAGCTTACCACATCCAGTCCAAATCCTTTGGTAAACAGCCAACGGTTTACCAGCATATTATTGCCGGGATGATGGCTTGCCACATAGCCTCCATCAAACAAACCCTTTAAATAAACCTGGAAAGGTATTTTACGAAATGCTGCAGGCAAAAATTTTGCATTCACTGTGGTAGCAAACAAACGTTTTACCAGGTTCATTTTTACAATTCCGTAAGCATTGCCATCCAGTACATACGCATCAAGCCCCCTGAATACTTCCTTATCATCATAACCTAAGCCCCTGAATAAAATAAAAGGCTGCTGGCGGGGAAGAAACACTTTGCCTATGAAACTTGTGTTAAAAAAAATCTGTTTGTCAAGCGGTACAAATAACCCTGCATCTATCTTAAGCTGAGTGGTATTTATTCCATTTCTTTTCCCAACCCCGTTATGTAGAAGTTCTGCTGAGAATGATTTCCCTTTTAATGGATACAAAAAATTATTGGTATTGTTATATAAAAAACGATACACAAATGACGGGTATGTAAGACTGCTTTTCCCATTGCCCAGATAGCCGGGATTTAATTTTGCTACTGTATCGGCAACTCCTTCGTGTACTATTCCTGTAGAAAAAAAATGCCGGGTATAAATATTTTTTCGATAAGTGTAGCTTAGTTTAAACTCTATGTGCCGCCTGATAAAAGTATCTAACTGAAAAAAAGACTTCCGGTCAAACATTGAGTTATAATTCACCTCCCTTGCCTTTCCATTTATGAATAAAAAGCCTACTTCATTTTGCTGCTTTTTACCCAAATTTGGAAGATTATAGTAAATTCCCCAGGAGGGATTATATCCAGATTGAAAACCAATATCTAAATTATCGTTATGTCCGGTTAGATTTTTGTAAACCAAGGCCAACCCATAATTAACCCGTTTTAAACTTCTCCGTTGCTGATTCCACCATAAATTAAAATTTCTATCGGCCAGCGAAAATACCGGGGCAGGAAAAATATACCATCTCTCTTTGACTATAATAAAAATCGAAACGGATGTATCAGTGATGTGTTCCTTTGTAATAGCCACTGAAAGGAATAAACTGGTATTAATTAGCTGTTGCTTTGCCTTTACTAATAATGCCTCAATAGATTCAGGCAATACCCTGGTTCCCTTTACAAATCCTAATTCCCGCAATATTATCTGTGGTTTGGTTTTTTTATTACCAGAAATCATAATATCCTCAATCAATATTTGGGCGATGACCCCACCTTCTCTTATTGGTGGTGCTATTTGGGCCTTAACATTTATGAAAACCATAGCACACAGGAAAGAAAAAAGAAATCGTAGCACAGCGGTGCTGCATTTAATGGCCATATATTACATAGTTAGCTGGTTACGAATTTACTACACCCGATTTACAGGGAAAGGTCTTGCAGGCGACAGTTAGGTTTGAGGTTAAAATGAATCAGGGTAATAAATAATTTTCTATCTCACAAAACCCTTTGATCTGCAATACTGTATATAAACAGAAAAGCAGCAAATGTCAGCTACAATACAAAACAACCAGCCGATCACTGATAACCCGTTACCAAGGACAAAGAAGTACAACCTTTTTGCCCACCTGACTAATGAAGAAATGGAAGAGCTTGATTTGCCACATAATTTTATTAACGCCAAAAAAGGCGACTATATATATTTTGAATCAAGCTATCTGAATAACCTCTATTTTATCAAGGAAGGGTTCATCAAGATTGGCCATATTAATAATAATGGCAATGA
Source organism: Chitinophagaceae bacterium (assembly GCA_031372465.1). Classification (GTDB taxonomy): domain Bacteria; phylum Bacteroidota; class Bacteroidia; order Chitinophagales; family Chitinophagaceae; genus JJ008. The sequence goes on from JANMLJ010000438.1 coordinate 4,451, forward strand.
AATAATAAAAGAAATAATACAAAAAGGGGAAGTATTCGGGCAGTTTACACTTGAACAAAGCAACCTTAATGGTGAATTTGCCCGGGTACATAAATCAGATGTAAGTATCTGTGCTTTTACTATCGAAAATTTTAAGTCGGTACTAAATAAAAATAATCAACTGGCTGTTGCCTACAGCAAGCAGGTAAGTAATAAATTACGTAAGGTAGAAAACCGGCTGCTGAACATGCTTAACAGCGATGTAAAAACAAGACTGCTCCGCTTTTTTAAAGAATTAGTTCACTCCAATTCCGATTGTACCGATGGCAACAGTTTCTGCATGGATAATTTTTTAACGCATGATGATATTGCAAGGCTTATAGGCAGCAGCAGGCAAACAGTAACTGTAGCAATCAATGAACTGGAAGCCAAAAAATATTTTAAAATCAGCCGCAGGTTAATTGAAATAAATGATATTAAGGCAATTGAAAAAGCTGCGATTATATAATTGCCAATCTGGCTTTTGCATACAAAAGCCGCTACCGATTTGCATCAATAGCGGCCACTATTTACCATAAAACCTATATACTACTTTCTACTTTTAATTTCCTAAATCAGCTACACCATAAGTGCCACCAAATTGCTTACAGCACACAATTACATACCTATATTGTGTTATCGTATTTGGATGGGCAATATTCCAGTTTTGAGCACCATTCCGTTGTGTAAGGCTTGCTACCTCAAGTGCCCCGGTTATATTACTGTTATTATTGCCAAGATAAATTCTTAAATCAGGCGGGCTGGTCATTACACCAAAGTCAGAGCTTGTTTGTAATTTCAGAATCCCATTCTCTATTTTTAATTTAGCCATACCTGCACTGCCACTACCGGGAAAACTCCCTCTTCTTATTACCTGCACCATTACCGGCGTACTTTGAATGCCTGATGAAGATGCTATAATATCAGCCGTTCCATAAGCCTTTCCCGTTACAGTTCCTGTGCTGTTAATTTCTACAAGAGATGTATTATTACTTTGCCATGAAAAACTAAGGCCAGTAATAATATTACCGGTACTATTCTTTCCCATTGCGGTCAACGTAGTAGTCTCATTTAATTTTACTTCCTGTATATCCGCAGGCATAATCATTACTGATGCCAGTTGGGTATTATTGCTTACAACAGTGAGTAATGCCATTGCAGAAATATTATTATACGTGGCTTTAATTTCTGTTTGTCCTGCACCTGCTCCTGTTGCCATCCCCTGCTGATTAATTGTTGCAACAGATGAACTTGCCGTAGTCCAGATAATACCGCATGGCACAGCAGCTTGTTGACCGGTATTATTAAAATATTTGAGTGTAAACTGTGCAGTTACATAAACATTTACGCTATTACTTGCCGGAGAAATTTCGAGGCGTTCTGGTACAGTTGCCAGCGGGGTATCCGCAGTTTTTTTTGTACAGGCTCCCAATAAAACTCCAAAGGCAATAGCTGTTAAAAAATTTATTCTCATAATTATTCAGTAAAAATTGGTTACCCATTTTTATTGTAGTGAATACCGGGGCAATATCGAAAGCCCCGGTATTGCTTTATAAACCCTAACCACCACTTACCGTAAAAAACCGTAACACCTAATTTTCATTGTAAATCTAGTTAAAGGCAGAAACTATTTTCTGTCGTATAAACGACAGTTAGTAGTGCTAAGCAAAATTTAACAGAATTAGTGATACACAACTAACCGCTATTAAAAATTTTATCCGGCTACTGTTGCTTTTTTGCAGCCAGATGTTTTAAAAATATTAATTTCTCTTTTTATTATTCTATATTGGAACTTTAAACCTTGATTTTATTATTAGGTAGTTTAGTATTGGTATGTAAAACAATTAATTTATTTTATACATGGAACCAAAATTTATCCCTTACTCAAAAAAACTTCTTCGAGGAGAAGAGCAGATTGCTCAAAGCGAAAGCCATCTTAAATTCATGGAAAGCCGCAGAACAGTCAGGGAATTTTCAACTGAACCTGTATCGTTAAAGGTTATTGAGAATATTATAATGACAGCCTCTACGGCCCCTTCGGGGGCAAATAAGCAACCCTGGATTTTTTGCATAGTTACCAATCCTGAATTAAAATCCCGGATTCGCATAGAAGCGGAAAAAGAAGAGTATGAAAGTTATAATGGACGTATGCCCCAGGAGTGGCTGGAAGATTTAAGTTATTTAGGAACAGATTGGCGTAAACCATTTTTAGAAGATGCCCCTGCCTTGATAATTGTATTTATAAAATCGTATGATTTAGAAAATACTATTAAGAAAACAAATTACTATGTTACAGAATCTGTTGGCCTGGCTTGCGGATTTTTACTCCAGGCTATTCATCAATGCGGTTTAGTTGCGTTAACGCATACGCCAAGTCCGATGAATTTTTTATGTAAGTTATTAAACCGGCCAATAAATGAAAAGCCGTTCTTGCTAATTCCAATAGGATATCCAGTAGATAATGTTATGGTGCCTGACATTAAAAGAAAGAATAAAGAAACAGTAATAGTCAATTACTTCTAAAAGTATCTGTACTTGCACTCATTATACTTCTCTTTTTAATTTTCCCCAGTATCCAGTCGCTAACAATTTTCAACAATACATTTTATTATGGCGGTGACAGCACAAAGAGTTCTACTATTTTTATTTACCAAGCACAGAACGAACTAACCAAAGACGACAAAACAAAGATTGAAAATTGGTTAAAAAACGCTTATTATTGGGGAAAATAGAGCTTATTAAAAAGTAAACTGTGAGTATATACATTATCTTAACCATTCTTATTGGGATATCTGCAGCATTTGCATACATCAATTACAAGTACCTTAAAATGCCCTTTGTAATCGGGCTATTTTTTCTTTCCACTATCGTTTCTCTGCTCGTTTTTATAAGTAAGTTTTGGTTTGTGCAACCTTATACTGATTTAAAAGCAATAGTTCAACAGACAGATATAAGCAAGTTTATTCTCGAAATAATGTTGGGATTTTTACTTTTTGCGGGTTCGTTACATACCGATTGGAGCGATGTAAAAAAGCACCTTAAACAAATTGCC
>JANMLJ010000339.1:0-11246 GCA_031372465.1 Chitinophagaceae bacterium
AGCCAATATTATAATTATACCACCCATTGTCGGAGTGCCCCTTTTCTGCTCTTCCCCCGGCAATCCTTCTTCCCGGATACTTTCCCCAATTTGCTTTTTCTGTAAGAACTTGATTAATTTTTTTCCGTAGAATGTTGTAATAAATAACGACAACAACACGGCGAGCAACAACCGAAAAGTGATAAATTCAAAGAGACGGCTTCCCGGGAATTTTATTCCTTCACTATTGAGCCAATCAAATAAGTGATACAACATTGCTGGTTATTGGTTACCTATTTATCTAATAATCCGAAAAAAAACATTGCTTCTTCTTTGTCATCAAAATGATTTCGCACTCCTTTTATTTCCTGGTATTTTTCATGCCCCTTTCCTGCTACCAGTATTATATCTTCCGGCTTTGATAATAGGATGGCCGTTTTTATTGCTTCTCTCCTGTCTATGATCGAGATATATTTTCGTTTATATGCCGCTGCTAATCCAACTTCCATATCCTGTATTATCATTGCCGGGTCTTCACTTCTTGGATTATCACTGGTAAAAATTACTTTGTCACTATATTCACATGCTGCTTCTGCCATCACCGGCCTCTTCCGCTTGTCCCTGTCACCACCACAACCAACTACCGTAATTACCTGTTCAAATCCCTTTTTTAGTTTCTTTATAGTGGCCAGTACATTTAAAAGAGCATCAGGTGTATGTGCATAATCAACAATGATCATTATTTTCTCTTTTCCTGACACCATATAATCAAATCTTCCTTCCGCGCCTGTCAATTCACTTAAATATCTCAGCACTTCCAGCTTATCTTCTTCCAAACAAATGGCTGTTCCATATACAGCAAGCAGGTTATACGCATTAAATTCTCCAATCATCCTGAAATGCACTTCCACCCCGTTGACCGACATCAGCAAACCACTCAGGTTGTTATCCAGGATCTTGCCTTTAAAATCAGCCACTGTCCGCAGACTGTAGTAATACTTCTTTGCCGCTGTATTCTGCAGCATTACTGTTCCCCTTTTATCATCTGCATTACTGATAGCAAAAGATGATGATGGTAACGAATCAAAGAAGGCCTTTTTTACCCGGATGTATTCTTCAAAAGTTTGATGATAATCCAGATGATCGTGCGTGATATTGCTGAAAACACCTCCTGCATACTGCAAACCTGTTACCCGATGCTGATGAATGGCATGTGAACTTGTTTCCATGAATACATGACTACATCCTTCCCTGACCATCTGACTTAATAATTGATTAAGGCTGACTGCATCTGGTGTAGTATGTGTTGCTGGTATTGCTTTTTCACCAATAAGGTTCTCTACCGTACTAAGTAACCCGCATTTATATCCCAATCTTGTAAAGAGCTTGTATAATAAAGTAGCTATTGTTGTCTTTCCATTTGTTCCGGTAACACCTACCAGTTTTATTTTTTCAGAAGGCCTGTCAAAAAAATTGCCAGCCATAAAAGCAGCAGCAACTGCACTGTTTTCAACCTGCATATAAGTGAGTCCTGAGTCCGGCATCTTGAGTCCGTAGCTCTCATACACAATTACTGTTGCGCCATTCTCAATTGCTTTTTCAATGAACTGATGACCGTCTGCTGCTATTCCTTTTATTGCTATAAATGCCGCTCCCGGCTTTACTTTTCTCGAATCAATCTGTACATCATTCACTTCTATATCTGTACTTCCTTCAACCGATCTTATATTTACTTTATATAGTATATCGCTTAACAGCACATCATTTTCCTGCCTTTGCCGGCAAGCTGGTTTTAGCTCAGTTCAAGTGTTACAATAATTCCTTTTGTTAATGCTGTTCCCGGAGCAACAGACTGCATCGAAACTTTACCTTTTCCCCGGATAGCGACTTTCAATCCCATATTTTCCAACAGGTAGATGGCATCTTTTAACCCCATACCTCTAACGTTTGGCATTAACCGATTTTGAATAGCCGTTGCTTTCACTACTGGTTGTTCATTCGTACTGCCTGGTCTTGCAGCAACAAAGGCCCAGGTACTTTGTACACCTGAATCACGGAATGACATATTCATTGCTGTATACACATTCTTAATATCATTGGTATTTCCGGCGTAGAAATATCCAGTACTGTCTTTTGAAGATGCATACATAGAAGGTTGCATCTTCTCCACATACATTCCATAAATTTTTCCGGCAATTTCTTTAAACACAGGCGCAGCAACAGTACCACCAAAATGAGAAGCCGCATGTGGTTTTGTACGGATAACAACTATACAGGTGTATTGTGGTTTGTCAGCCGGAAAATATCCTACAAAGGTGGCCTGGTAAACGCCATGATCATATTTAATGGCTCCATCAGATACATGGGCTGTACCCGTTTTTCCGGCAACTTCAAACGGCATTCCAGCCAATGCATTTTTGGCAGTTCCTTCTGTTACCACAGCCCTCATCGCATCTTGTGCATTTCTTATAACACCAGGCTTACAAATATTGGAATCCATTACTACAGGCTGAATTTGTTTGACGAGAACACCATTACGCTGAATACTATTAACCAGATAAGGTTTCATCATCTTACCATTATTAGCAATAGCATTATAAAGTGCCAATGTATGAAGTGGACTAACCTGGATACCATAACCAAAGCTCATCCATAGCATATTTCCCAAACCCGCTTCTCCATTTTTTGTAGATAATGGTGCCATGGTAGGTTTAGGCACATTCATTAAATCAACGGGTGATTTTTCATCCAGGTGAAACCGATGGTAATATTCTTTTATCTCAGAAGGGTTATTACCAAATGCTTTAAAAGCCAGTTTACTCATCCCCACATTAGAGCTATGAACAAAACATTCTTTTACAGTAAGCGATGCCGCTCTATGTCTTTCGGCATCCACTACTATTTTACCTGGTGCAACTTCCAATCTTCCTGCTGTACCTACCTGCACTACATCATTGATAGAGCTGCTACCTTTTTCTAAAACTGATAAAAGAGTAGCCAGTTTAATAGTTGAGCCAGGTTCAGTAACCCTTAATGCATAATTATCATCTTCCCAGTAAGTGCCATCGGGACGGCGGCCAAGATTTGCCATTGCCTTAATTTTTCCCGTTTTCGTTTCCATCACAATGGCTGTTCCATAAGGCCCTTCACATTGCAACATCATCCGCATCAATGCCGTCTCCGTAATATCCTGAATATTTACATCGATAGTAGTGAAAACATCTTTACCGTTTTCGGGATCAGTTTGTGAACCTTCTACCGGAACAGCAGTACCCCCGGTGATATAACGAACTAATTTTACGCCGTCCTTACCGCTAAGTACCGTATCATAACTTCTTTCTAGTCCTACATTCTGCTTTTTTGCTTTTTTACTGGCATCTTTAAATTCTCTTGATAAACCAATTGTTCTGTTTGCCAGTAAGCCAAATGGTGTTTCTCTTTTACTATTCACATCCACGATCACACCACTTTTGTTTCTTCCCAGTTTTACCAATGGAAAATCGCGAAAGGTCTTATACTCTTCAAAGCTCAGTTTCTTCTTTAATGGATAATACCTTTCTTTAGTAGTAAACGCTGATTGCAGCTCCTTTTTATATTGGTCTGACGTCTTATCCTTAAAATAATTAGCTAAGGAAACAGCAAAAGAGTCTACGTTTTCCTTAAATCGTTTCCCTTTTTTTTCTCTTAACCCGTCAGCATTAAAATCAATATAAATATCAAAAGTGGGGATGGAAATACTCAGCATTTGTCCGTCTTCGCTGTAGATAGTTCCCCTGGTAGCATCAACTGCCTGAAATTTCTGATGGAGGCTGTCGCTCATACTCCGCCAATGATTTCCCTGAAATTTTTGAATGTAGAAAGCTCTGCCGAGGACAAGTATGCTTAGCAAAACTATGCCAATGAAACTGAGGTAAACCCTCCATAATATGTCTCTTTTGACGTCCAATGTCCGTTGTAAACTACCCGCTTCAGTGAAGGCAGTTTGTTTTAGTTGTTGTTAGTTGTATTCTAAAGAGGTTTGCTGTAGCATCCCTTTTTGTTTCTCCAATTCAGTTAGCAAATCATCCTGGTTTTCTTGCCCTTATTTATCTTTCTGTTCTTTTACCCCTCAACACCTCATCATTACTTTGCCTGTTTCTCACAGCTTCCTTTAAATACCAGTTCTGAACGGGTGTTTAATTCTGATTTTCGATGGTGCTATCTCTTAATATTACCGGCGACTGTATTAATTCCTTTAATCCCAATGGCGCAACTACTTTTACCAGCACACTTTGTTTACTCTGGTATATCACTTTACTTTTTACTGCTATGTATTCGTATTTCAATTCTTTTACTTCTTTTTCGGTACGGGTAATATTTCGTATGGTTTTATCAGCATAGTGACCATTGTAGATGTACGTAACTGCGAGTGCTGTGAGGAACAAAAAGAACGGCACCTGTTTTACGATTGACTGATAATTCAGCCACCGCTTCCATCCCGTTGAGGAGGGAGTTTGACCCAGGTCCCGTTCTTTTGGATTTTGTTGTTCCTGCATAAATGAGTTATTAGCTCGTTAGTTTTCCGCCCTTTTGTCTCCAATTGGCCGGTGGTTTTTCTTTACTCCTTTTTTATCAGGAGGGTTTATTTCAAAGGATATAGATTTTCCAGAAAATCTTTACACCTTATTTATAGTTAAGTCGAATATTTTTATCTGGGTTTGAACTAAAAATTACTACACCACTATTTTCTCAACCACTCTCAATTTTGCGCTTCTGGATCTCGGATTTTGCTTCATCTCTTCTTCACCAGGAATGATTGGCTTTTTTGTAATCGATTTCAATTCATTAACCGGTTCTGTATTGATAAACGGATTTGATACTGGTTCATCGAATGAACCGCGTCGAAAAAAATTCTTTACCAATCTGTCTTCCAGCGAATGAAATGTAATGATGGCCGCTCTGCCTCCGGGTTTTAACAAGGATGGAATTTGTTCAAGCAATTCTTTTAATGCACCTAATTCATCGTTCACTTCAATTCTTAATGCCTGAAAAACCTGGGCAAAGTACTTGTTGGGATTTCCTTTTACTATTTCCCGGAGTGCATTTTTAAAACCATCAATGGTTTTAAGTGATTTGGCAGAACGAACCTGAACAATGGTTTTGGCCAGCGTTTTTGAATTTGTCACTTCGCCATATTGCTCAAATAGTTTGTGCAATTGCTGCTCGGAGAACGTATTCACTACCTGATAAGCTGTGATTGTTTGCCGCTGATCCATCCGCATATCCATGTCTGCATTGTAACGAATGGAAAACCCCCTGCCTCCTTCATCAAATTGGTGACTACTTACTCCAAGATCGGCCATGATGCCATCAACAGCTGCCATGTTATGCAAGCGAAGAAACCGTTTCAGATGACGAAAATTTTGCGGAACAAAAATTATACGTTCATCCAGAGGCAGGTTCTTTTTTGCATCTTCATCCTGGTCAAAAGCCACCAACTTTCCTTTTGCACTTAATTTTTTCAAAATGGCTTTGGCATGTCCGCCACCACCAAATGTGCAATCCACATAGATGCCTTCCGGGTTGATGTTCAGACTCTCAATGGTTTGAGCAAGCAATACAGGTATATGGTAGGAATCAGTAGATGGGTTAATTGGTTGATTAGTTGCTAAAGCTTCTGGTATCCTTTTTTGTTGCTGGTTTCCCATATACTAATACCTGATTAACTAATTAACCATCCTGCTTTCCCCCTAGAACATCTCTGCCAAGGTCACTTAATGCTTCCGAAGAAATTGAATCAAAGAACTGTTTGTACTTATTACTATCCCAGATTTCTATTTTATCTCCTGTTGCCATCAACACAATGTCTTTCTCAAGGCTTGCATAGATCTTCAGATTTGGCGGCAACAGTATTCTACCGGCACTATCAGGTTCCACATAAGTGGCACCGTTTAGAAAAGCCCGTCTGAACTCCCTTTGTTTGGGATCGAACTCATTCAAACCGGTAATTTTTGCAAAGAGCGGTTCCCATGTCTTTAAAGGATAGAGAGCTAAACATTTATCAAAACCCCTGTTAATAACAAAACGACTTGTCTCTGTATCCGGTAATTGCTTTTTGAACCCTGCCGGAAGCAGAAATCGTCCTTTGACATCCAAAGTAGCCTCGTATTCTCCGAGAAATCCTGTCATTATCAATTAATTGGTTCAAAGGTTCTAATAATTACCACAAAATAACATTTTTTCCCACTATACCAACAAATTTCTTGAAATATAATTTTTCCCCAGTATTTTTTGGGCTGAAAGCCACTCTGGAAAAGAGTTTGGAGAGATTTAACTATTTTTAGTTCAAAAAATAGCTGTATTAGGTGTGAATAGTAGTGGAAAACCTGTGGAAAACAGCCTTTTTGCACTCAATCCCAGAAAAAGAATTCAGTACATTCCAATAGAAACTATGGCATCAACCGGATACTCAGGAAAATCTTTATACAGCAAACTCGGTATAAAACCGGAGATGAAAATCATGTTGCTTAAGCAGCCAGATAACTATTCTTCCTTACTGGAAAAAAGCATTCATGCACAGTTATGTTCCAGGAATGAAGTACCTGATTTCATCCATCTATTTGTTAGAACAGAAAAAGAATTTAACGTTGAAATGAAAAAACTGAAACCCATTTATAAAAAAAACTCTTCTCTTATCCTTTGGGTTTCCTGGATAAAGAAAAGTGCCTTTCGACAAGCTGAGGGTAAACTAATTACTGATATGACGGAAGATACCATCCGAACTTATGCTTTACAGCATGACCTGGTAGATGTAAAAGTATGTGCCGTAAATGAAGTGTGGAGTGGATTGAAATTAGTTGTTCCCCTTAAAAAACGTTAGTAATTTTAGAAAATATTAAATACAACAGTTAGTTGTGTTATGACAAACCCCCGGGATATTTCCATAAGCGATTTTACCTATATACTTCCTCCGGAGAGAATTGCTAAATACCCATTAGCAGAAAGGGATGATTCAAAATTGCTATTGTATAATGAAGGAGCGATAACAGCAGACATTTATAAAAACATAGCAACCCATATTCCTGACAACGCCTTATTAATTTTCAATAATACTAAAGTAGTTGAAGCAAGAATAGTATTTCAAAAACCAACAGGTGGCATTATCGAAATCTTTTGCCTGGAACCACACGAACAATATGCTGATATCAGTATTGCCATGTTACAAAAAAGAAAAGTTCTATGGCAATGTCTTGTTGGTGGTGCATCTAAATGGAAAACAGGACAGGTATTGGAAAAGAAAATCCTGCAGGAGGATAAGGAGATAATAGTACAGGCAAACTATATAGAAAAAAGAAATGACTCCTATATTATCGAACTAAGCTGGACACCAGGTGAACTGACTTTTGCAGATATTTTACATTATACCGGAGTTATTCCCTTACCACCTTATATAAAAAGACCTGTGGAAGATACTGATGCAATAAGATACCAGACCGTGTATGCCCGGGAACAAGGCTCTGTAGCAGCCCCGACAGCTGGATTACATTTTACACCAGCTATTTTTCAACAATTTCAGGAAAAAAATATATCATCTGATTTTGTTACGTTGCATGTTGGTGCCGGTACTTTTAAACCGGTAAAGAGCAGTTCCATGATGGAACATACCATGCATGCCGAATGGATTGATGTTCCAAGAATTACGGTTGAAACCATTTTAAAAAATTGTACTAATAATATTATTGCTGTTGGTACCACTTCTCTCCGTACTATTGAAAGTTTGTACTGGTTAGGCCGTAAGCCGGAATTACATACCGGCCATATAAACGAAACGGGATCCGATCCTTCGATGCCTCAGTACTATCAGGCTCCGCTATTCATTTCTCAATGGGAAGCTTATGCAAAGGATGTAAAGGTTATTTCTGTTGAAGATTCATTGCAATCACTGCTCGACTGGATGGATAAAAACAAATTAGATAGATTAGTAGCTAAAACACAGATACTGATCGCGCCGGGTTATACATTCAAAATCATCAATGGGCTAATCACAAATTTTCATCAGCCACAATCAACATTACTTTTACTGGTAGCAGCCCTGATAGGAAAGGATTGGAAAGAAGTATACAATTATGCTTTGCAAAATGATTTCCGGTTTCTTAGTTATGGAGATGGGAGTTTGCTGTTCAGAAATTTGCGGTAGAAATATAACGGTTAAATATACACTAAGAACTCTTCAGCGGCAGATCAAGTGTGAACGTACTTCCCTTTCCCAGCGTACTTTCCGCTTTAATACTACCATCATGCGCTTCTACCATCGTCTTTACATAACTTAATCCAAGACCAAAGCCCTTTACATTATGTACATTCCCCGTATGTGCGCGGTAAAAACGTTCGAATACCCTTTTCACCGTATCCTTATTCATACCAATTCCATTATCCTCAATTTTAATGGTAAAATACTTTCCATTTGATTGTGTAGTAAGCTTAATAACGGGTGGTATATTGTCTTTAGCATATTTTACTGCATTCTCCACCAGGTTGTTCACGAGGTTGGAAAAATGAACTTCATCTGCACTGATGAGGTCATTGGGTGCATTAAGCGATAAGAGTATTTCCCCTTTCTTATCTTCCAGTTGCAGGGTAAAGTTGTCGACTACATCCTGAATCAGATTATGCACATGAATAGGTTGCCTGTTTAAATCAACTTCTTGTTTTTCTAATTGAGAGGCTTTTAGAATTGTTTCTACCTGCCGGTTCATCCGTTGATTCTCTTCCTTGATAATGCCATTGAAATATCCCAGTTTCTCCCGGTCATTTATTACTTTTTCATTGCGCATAGCATCTACCGCCAATGAAATGGTGGCAATAGGTGTTTTAAATTCATGCGTCATATTGTTAATGAAATCATTTTTAATTTTTGCCAGGTTTTTCTGCCGCAACATGGTTCGAACGGTGAGATAAAATGCGGCCAGAATAATCAATGTAAAAGAAATGGAGGTCACAATTTGCCAGCGTAATGATTTAAAAACAAAATTCCTGATATTTGGAATTACCACAATTAATACTTCATCCGGAGAAAGGTTTTCTCCCGCAGAGCCGCTCGGCGGAATCAGGGAAGCATAAAATCTTTTATTATGAATGGTATCTTCATTAAAAGCCACAAAATTTTCTGATTGCCGGGCCAGGTAATTTTCAATGCCATTTTCATTAAAAGATACAATGCCAAACTCAAAACGCACATCCTTCAGATTATTTTCTATAAACGCTTTTTGTAACTTCTTCCTTACTTCTTCCAGACTAAACTGCTGACCAACTGATTTAGGTTTAAACAAATCCTGGTAAAAGTCGTCAGGCAATATTTTTTTATTCCCTCTTGTTGCAAAGCTTCCTTTATGTTGAACCAACTCATCAGCTACTGTCTTGGTAGCTTCTTCGGCCTTTTGCCTGATCTGTTCTTCCCTTAACAGCATCATATTTTTAATACCCGAAACCTGGCTAATGATAATTCCGATAAGCGACAGGCTGATTAATATGATAATTATGGTAAAAGTTTTTTTCACTGAATGCTGTTATGAAAGTGTAATATAAAAAAAGGGAGTAAAGCAGCAAAAATACATTTCTGAAGCCGGCAGACATCGTCTAAATGCACTATTTAAAGCATTTTAACGGCGATTTAGAATAATTGGCTGTTTCCCCCTGCTGAAATAAATACAAAATTTTACTTTTGATCATATTTTGTAAATAGAAATACTAAAAAATGATTTTTCATCCTAAATTGAACTATGATTGAGCCAGCCCCGGGTATTTTATTGATAGCAGACCCATTTCTGAAAGATCCCAACTTTCTGCGAACGGTTGTCTTTTTATGTGAACATAAGAAAGAAGGAAGTTTTGGTTTTGTCTTAAACAGGCAATATGAAAACACCCTCGATGAGCTCATACCAGAATTGGAAGGTCACCAGGTCCCGGTTTATTATGGAGGACCGGTACAAGTAGATTCTATCCATTTCCTGCATCAGTATCCGGACGAAATTCCGGGTGGACAAGAAGTAGTAAAAGGTGTTTATTGGGGTGGTGATTTTGATGCAGTGGTTGACCTGATAAAAAAATCAGCGATAGATACTGATAAAATCAGGTTTTTTATTGGATACTCCGGCTGGAGTGAAGATCAGTTAAACACGGAGATGATAGAAAAAACATGGCTAACTGTTAAAGCTAACCGTAAATTAATTTTTCATAATAAACAGGAAGAAATATGGAAAGATGCACTTAAGCATCTTGGCGGGGAATATGAGATGATGGCAAACTTTCCAATTGACCCCCAGTTAAACTAAGTTGATACATAAAACTATTTTATTACACAACTTAAAAAAATGAAACGCATTTTATTGACCGCCCTTCTTTATTCTTTACTCCTGCTTTCCGGATGCAGTACGTTAAAAAAATTGGGCGTCATTCCTTCTGAACTGGAAATGGCGGTAGGTCTTAAAGACGCTTTATCACAGGGTTTATTTAAAGGGTTTGAAGCCTTTGCAGATCCCAATGGCAATCCACTGGTTCGGTTTGTTTTTCCGGGTGAAGCGGTGAAAATAGAAAAAACACTCCGGGATCTTGGTTTCGACAAAACGATCAACCAGGTAACAGGAAAATTTACAAAAGCTATTTCTTCGGCAGTTTCTGTTGCTAAACCACTTTTTTTTGATGCTGTAAAAAAGATGTCGGTTAAAGATGCTGCCAAAATAGTAATAACCGATAACCCACATGCAGCAACAGACTATTTTAAACAAGCCATGAAACCCGGGCTGATGAGTGCCTTTCAACCTATCGTGGACAGTGCAATAAAAATGGAAGGTGCTGATAAAGAATGGACCGGTATTACAAAAGTTTATAATAGCATACCGTTTATTAATAAACCATTGGAAAATAATCTTACCGATTTTATTTCAGCCAGGGTGGTCGACATCCTGTTTGTTATGGTAGCTAATGAAGAAGACCAGATCCGGTCCAAATACGAGCTTAGAAAAACAGATATGATGAAAAAAGTGTTTACGTATGCAGAGCAGGAATTGAAGAGAAGACTACAAAAAAATCAGCCGGTAAAATAAAACCCTCCCGATTCTTCGATTTAGCGCTGAATCTTAGAGGGCTTAAATTTGTCTTCAAAATCCCGGACCTTCCTGGTTTTTCCAGTAATTATTTATTCAACAGCTACCGCACCTTCCACCATCACGGTTACTTTATTATTTAGTACTTCTACAAATCCGCTTTGTATATCAAAATAAGAAAAATGA
>JANMLJ010000524.1:0-1712 GCA_031372465.1 Chitinophagaceae bacterium
TCAATAAAGCATCGCTGAAAGATGCCATCATTATTTTTGGACCAGGTTGTACTGGTGAAATTGTGAGTGCAGAAGGTTTAATATTCACCAACCATCATTGTGGTTATGATGCGATTGCTTCGGCCAGTTCGGTTGAACACAATTACCTGCAGGATGGCTTTTATGCAAAAAATAAAGGAGAAGAAATTCCTTCTACCCTTTCGGTACAGTTTTTACTAAGGATAGACGATGTTACCAAAGAGGTAATGGATTCTTTAAAAGGGCTAAGTGGAGTAGAAAGGGTACAACGGCAAGGTGCTGTATTAGCCGCTATCAATAAAAGAATGAGTGATGTTTCCCAAAATATAGAAGTCAGAATTAGCTCTTTATTTAAAGGCAACCAGTTCCTGGCTTTTGTATATCAGCGATACACAGATGTTCGGTTAGTAGGTGCTCCACCGGAGAGTGTTGGAAAGTTTGGGGGTGATACAGATAATTGGGAATGGCCGCGCCATACCGGCGACTTCTCTGTTTTCAGAGTGTATGCCGGTACCGATGGAAAACCAGCCAAATATGCCGAAAGCAATATACCACTGAAGCCAAAATGGTATTTACCTGTTTCATTAAAGCCATTAAAAGACGGTGATTTTGCTATGATATGGGGATATCCAGGAGGCACCAACAGATATGAAAGTTCTTATGGTATCAAACTGGCTACAGATATCAACAACCCAACATTGGTTAAATTAAGAGACGTCCGGTTGAAATACATGTTTGATGAAATGAAAAAAGATCCGGCTACCAAATTACAGTTGTCTTCTTCTTATGCCAATATAGCTAATTATTGGAAATTTTTTGATGGTGAGACAAAGCAATTACTGAAATATGATGTGTTTGGTCAAAAGAAACTATTTGAAGAAAAATTTAATACATGGGCAACAGGCAAACCTGAATACCAAAGTATTTTTGCAGATTGGGGAAAGGCATATGAAGCCTGGAGGCCTTATGCCAAACACCGCCAGTATATGAATGAAGGTATTTCCGGTTCACCGCTTACAGCATTTGCAGGCTCTCTATTACAGGTGGAAACTGCGCTGGTAAAAAAAGGTTCCACTCAGGCTGATGTAAAAAAAGCGGTGGAAGCAGCTGATAAACAAAGAGCCGTTTTCCTTGAAGAAGAAAACAAAATTTCTGATCAGAACATCGTTGCAACTGTTACAAAAATGTTTTACGAAGACATCGTAAAAGACCAGCAGCCTATTGGGTACTTTAGCACTATAAAAAATACCTATGGTCCGCTGGATGATGATGCTACCTATAAAAAGTATGCAGCAGCTATTTTCAGCAAGACCATGATTTTTGATGATGCAAAATGGAAAGCATTTGTAGCAAACCCTGATGCTGTCACTTTACAAAGCGATCCTGCTTTTGCCCATGCCAGTACTTTCTTTACTAATTATACAAGCAAGTATGCGCCATATTTCCAGCAGTTCAATGCGAAGAATGCCGAGTTTGGAAGATTGTATTTAAAAGGCATTATGGAAATGGATCCTGTGAAAACAAAAATGATGTACCCTGATGCAACATTTACAATGCGGGTGAGTTATGGCAATGTAAAATCATACCGCCCGAGAGATGCTGTATTTTATGATTATGTAACTACTTCAAAAGGGTTGCTGGAAAAATATAAAGCGGGTGACTATGAATTTGACCTGCCTGCCAACCAGATTGAA
>JANMLJ010000349.1:0-2173 GCA_031372465.1 Chitinophagaceae bacterium
TCTTGAAAGAAAAGAAGAGCAGATCGAGATTGAAGCATTGGGAAATATTGCTTACGATACCAGGCAGGCTGGCAGCATCTCTTCAAGAGTGGCCGGCAGAATTGAGAAACTCTATGTAAAATACCGCTACCAGAAAATCAGCAGGGGCCAGCGCATCATGGATATTTATAGTCCCGAAATACTGACAGCCCAACAGAATTTATTATTCCTTATAAAAAACGATGCAGAAAATAAAACTTTTATACAGGCAGCAAAAGATAAATTGCTTTTGCTGGGCATGAGTAATGAACAGTTGCAGCAGGTAATAAAATTAAACAAGGTATCTTTTACCATTGCCGTTTATAGTAACTACAGTGGTCACATACATGAGGCATCAAACGGCGCTGCCATGAATAATGCAACCGCCGGCATGAAAGATATTGCATTGATTACTGAAGAACTTTTATTGAAAGAAGGGATGTATATTCAAAAAGGGCAGGCTGTTTTTGTTGTTAATAATCCCGACCGTGCCTGGGTTGTGCTCAACATTTATGGCGATAACCAGGCCCTGGTAAAAAAAGGAAATGTGGTAAGGGTGGTTCCTGAAACCGCACCGGGCAGCGATTTCAGGGCTGCCATTGATTTTATTGAACCCTTTTACCGTAAAGACAGTAAAACACTTACTGCAAGAATTTATTTTAACAACAGTACTTTAAAAATACCCATCGGCAGTCAGGTAAGAGCAACCATTTTTGGTAACACCAAAGATGCTTACTGGTTACCAAAGGAAGCGGTATTGTCTTTGGGGATGGATAAAATAGTTTTTAAAAAAGAAGGTGCAGGTTTTAAAGCACATAAAATAAATACCGGAACCGGGTATAATAATCAAATACAGGTCATCAATGGGTTAACCACAATTGATTCAGTTGCTGTGAATGCACAATATTTAATGGATAGCGAAAGCTTTATCAAAATAAAAAATTAAACAATGAAAGAAAATATTTTTGTACCGGGCTTAAGTAATACTATTTGGCTTCATTGGCGTCGCACTCTTGTACAGTTGATTCTTTGGGCAGCAATAACCGCAGGCCTCATGATATTAGCCAGTTCATGCAAAAACAAAAAGGAAATAGCAAAAGATTCAGATATTTATTACACCTGTTCAATGGATCCTCAGGTTATTGAGTCCAAACCCGGCAAATGCCCCATCTGCCACATGCAACTTACACCGGTTAAAAAAAGCAACACTGATAAAGATGATGAGATTATGTTGAGTGAACAGCAAATCCAGTTAGGCAATATTAAAACAGATACCTTACGCATGGGTTCAATAGGCGATCAGTTGGTTTTAACAGCTACTTTAAATTTCGACCCCATGAAAGCATCCTCCGTAAGTTCAAGAGTGATGGGAAGAATTGAAAAATTATATTTTAAAAACCTGGGAGACTATGTTGGCAACGGAGTTCCGTTGTATGATTTGTACAGCGAAGAATTAAACAATGCCAAACAGGAATATTTGCTGGCATTAGACAGGAAGAAGTTTTTTGTTGATGAAACAGTCATGGATTTTGACCAGTTATTGCAGAGTACAAAAAATAAACTCTATTTATGGGGTATGACTGAAGCAGGAGTGGCTGAACTGGCAAGGAATAAAAAAGCAAGCCCCACTACAACCTTCTACAGCACTGCATCAGGTTATATTACAGCCTTAGACTTTAAGGAAGGCGATTATGTAATGGAAGGCGGAACGATTGTAAAACTCGCCGATCTCTCAAGTCTTTGGGCCGAAGCACAGGTTTATACTTCGCAACTTTCGGCAATTGACCGCAATGGAATTGCCCTGGTACAATTACCCGATATGGAAGGAAAAGAAATCAAAGGCCGGATTGAATTTGTAAATCCCGAGATCAATCCTGATACCAGGATCAATCTGATAAGGGTATCCATTCCCAATGCAGGCAACCAGTTAAAACCCGGTATGCCTGCTTATGTTGTTTTAAAAAGTCAGCAGTATAAAACATTAACACTGCCAGCCGATGCGGTTATCAGGGACAGCAAAGGAGCAACAGTTTGGGTGAGAACCGGTAAAAATTCTTTTAAAATCAAGATGGTACAGGTGGGTTTAGAAACTGATGACAGTATTGAAATCAAATCGGGGTTGAGTGCAGGTGATGTAGTAGTAGTTACCGGTGCC
>JANMLJ010000558.1:0-11396 GCA_031372465.1 Chitinophagaceae bacterium
TTCAATCGTTAATTTCTGGCAGCGGTCTGTTATTTTATCATTCACGGTGCCGGCGGCGGCAATACCACTCAGGTCGCCTTTGATATCCATCAATAATACAGGCACACTGGCATCGCTTAATCCTTCGGCGAGCATTTGCAGTGTTTTGGTTTTACCGGTTCCTGTTGCTCCGGCTATCAGGCCGTGGCGGTTCATTGTTTTTAACGGGATCAATACGTTGGCTCCGGGTACGATTGCTCCATCGAGCATGGCACCGCCGATCTTAAAACATTCGCCTTTGAACGTGTAGCCGGAATTTATTGTTTCGAGAAATTTTGCGCTATCGGACATGCTAACTATTTAAAGGAAAGGTACTGGAAAAATAAAAAAAGTAAGCTGTAAACTTACGGACTTCACCAATCAGGGGAAGGTTTTGACAGCCTGCCGGTTGACGATTAAAATCTGCTGACCATCATTTGCTCCTGCTTTGTTAAAATTTTTATGAAACAGCTGCTTATTATAACAGGTTTTTTCAGCCAATTGGTAATTGTAACAGGCATGGCACAGTTTTTATACTATAAAGTAACAGAAGAGAGCATCCCGGTTGAAAAGGCGTGTTTTAACAAAATATTCATCCCGGATTCTTTAACCCACGGAATGCTTTAACTTTATTTGTAACAATAAATAAAACCACCAAAAAATGGACACTAAGAAACCACAAATTTTGCTTTGCGAAGATGATCCTAATCTCGGAAGCGTGTTGAAGAACTATCTTGAACTAAACGACTATGATGTAACGTTAGAAAGAGATGGCCGTCTTGGACTGGCTGCTTTTCAACGCGAAAAATTTGATCTATGCCTGCTCGATGTAATGATGCCCAACATGGACGGATTTACACTGGCAGAAGAAATACGGGATGTGGATCCTGATATTCCTTTGTTCTTCCTGAGTGCAAAGACCATGAAGGAAGATGTGATACAGGGTTATAAACTCGGGGCTGACGATTATATCACCAAGCCTTTTGACAGTGAAGTGTTGCTGCTGAAAATAAAAGCGATCCTTAAAAGAAATGAAGAGCAGAACAGGGAGAGTGATAATAAGGAATTTGACCTGGCCAGTTATCACTTTAATCCAAAGCTCCGCCAGCTGATACATAATGGTATTACGCAAACATTATCACCCAAGGAGAATGAATTATTGAAAATGCTGGCTGAATACCTGAATGACCTGTTACCAAGGGACCAGGCATTAAAGAAAATTTGGGGAAGTGATACTTACTTCAATGGCCGCAGTATGGATGTGTATATTGCCAAGCTACGCAAATATTTAAAGGATGATGAGAAGATCGAGATCGTGAATATACATGGCAATGGTTTCAGGCTGGTGGTGCAAGCATAAAGCCCCATCCCTGAAGGGTGAAATTATTGGAAAGAGGTTGTCTCAAAAAACAAAAAATCTCGCAAAGACGCTAAGGCGCAAAGAATAATACAATTGATAATCAGTCTTAGCGACTTTGCGTCTTTGCGAGAAAATTAAATTTAAGTCCTTTCGAGACAGCCTCTTTTTTTATGAGAATAAAGTTCCGGGAGTTTCAGGCCGTGTCTTACCCAGATGCTCATACGCTTTTGCAGTTACCTCCCTGCCCCTTGCTGTTCGTTGCAGAAAACCTTCCTGTATTAAAAAAGGTTCATACACTTCTTCCAGTGTACCTGCTTCTTCGCCAACGGCGGTAGCAATAGTGGTGATACCTACAGGGCCGCCTTTGAATTTTTCTATAATTGTCTGCAGGATCCTGTTGTCCATATCATCCAGTCCATATTCATCAACTTTCAAGGCGTTTAATGCATGTTGGGTGATACCAAAATCAATCTGACCATCATTCAACACCTGGGCAAAATCTCTTACCCTTCGCAATAAGCCATTGGCAATTCTTGGGGTGCCGCGGCTTCTTCTGCCGATCTCTCCTACTGCTTCTGTAGAAATTTTTGTTCCAAGTATACCAGCTGAACGATAGATGATCTTATTCAAAATGGATGATGTATAATATTCCAATCTTGATTTTATGGCAAACCTTGAAAGTAGTGGTGCAGATAATAATCCGCTTCTGGTGGTAGCCCCGATCAATGTAAATGGATTAAGATTGAGTTGTATGCTTCGGGCATTTGGCCCGGAATCTATCATAATGTCGATCCGGTAGTCTTCCATGGCAGCATATAAATATTCTTCCACTACGGTGCTTAAGCGATGTATTTCATCAATGAACAATACATCGTTTGTTTCAAGGCTGGTAAGCAATCCTGCCAGGTCGCCGGCTTTTTCAATTACCGGGCCTGAAGTTTCTTTGATATTAACGCCGAGCTCATTGGCTACAATTCTGGAAAGTGTTGTTTTTCCCAAACCGGGAGGTCCGTGAAATAAAACATGGTCCAATGCTTCGCCGCGCATTTTGGCTGCTTTGATAAATATGCGGAGATTCTCAATAATCTGGTCCTGCCCGGAAAAATCGGCAATCTGGGATGGGCGGATATTATTCTCAAATTCTTTGTCGGCCGGACTAAGCGACTCTTTATCGATATTCAGGTTGGGGTTAGCCATACTGTAAATGTAATAATAGGTTTTGGGAAGCCCCTAAAAAATAGTGCTCCCATTATTTGTATATACAAATATAAACTCTTTATCTTTGTTTTATTGAAAACATCCGAAAGTAAATATTGTCAATGTCTTTATTTTACAGCCAATGCACTGGCAAGGAAAATAGAGAAGCTGGCACAGGTCAGCTGGCGCAAAGTGGATCTTTCTCCGAGTCATGCTTATTTACTGATGATGGCTATTGATGAGCCCGGTGTACAACCTTCTACCCTGGTTGACCATTTGCAGCTGCAACCAAGTACCATTACCCGTTTGCTAGAAAAATTGGAAGCCCGTAAATTGGTGGTCAGAATAACAGAAGGCAAAACAACCAATGTGTATCCTACCCAAAAAGGAAAGGATTTATTGCCCAGATTGAAGGAATGTCTTCATGAATTTTATTCACGTTACGCCAGCCTGCTGGGCAAAGAAGAAAGTGCAAAACTGGTGCAAAGCATGAATAAATTTGCCGATAAATTAATTGTTTAATTTTTTGCAGCAACAATTGTATATACAAATATTAATAATTTAACCTTTAAACTATCATCCATGAAGTATGTCATCACAGGTTCGCTTGGTAATATCAGCAAACCCCTCACGGAAAAATTAATTATGGCCGGTCATGAAGTAACGGTCATCACCAGTAAACAAAGTAACCGGCCGGCTATTGAAGCTATTGGAGCCAGCGCCGCTGTTGGTTCTGTAGAAGATATTGCCTTTCTCCAGCAGGCTTTTGCCGGAGCAGATGCGGTATACACCATGGTGCCACCAAATTTAGGAGCTACCAACTGGAAAGAATGGATCGGACAGATCGGAAAAAATTATGCTGCTGCTATCGTGGAAAACAATATCCCGTATGTAGTTAACCTAAGCAGTATTGGTGCGCATTTACCTGATGGATGCGGACCTGTTTCAGGTTTGTACAAAGTGGAGCAGGCATTAAATAATTTGTCCGGCGTACATATCAGGCACCTGCGTCCTGCTTATTTCTTCGACAACCTTCTTGCCAATACCGGCATGGTAAAGCATATGAATATTATTGGTGGAAACTTTGGAGGATCCGACACTGAAATAGTATTGGTTGATACCAGCGATATTGCGGAAGTTGCTTTTGAAGAATTGTCAACCCTTTCATTCAGCGGTCATTCGATCCGTTATATTGCCGGTGATGTAAGAACAACGGGGGAGATTGCTGCCGTATTGGGTGCAGCTATTGATAAACCCTCTTTACC
The DNA here is from genome assembly GCA_031372465.1 of Chitinophagaceae bacterium. Lineage (GTDB taxonomy): Bacteria > Bacteroidota > Bacteroidia > Chitinophagales > Chitinophagaceae > JJ008. The sequence goes on from JANMLJ010000558.1 coordinate 3,841, forward strand.
ATGGGTTGCTTTCACCGATGAGCAATCAGTTGCAGGTATGCAGCAGGCAGGTTTGTCGGAAGAAATAGCAAAAAATTATGCAGAAATCGGCAGTTCACTAAGAACAGGCAGGATGGCTGAAGATTACAAAAAGAATATTCCGGCAATATTTGGCAAAGTAAAGCTGGAAGATTTTGCCGAAAAATTTGCCGCAGTATTTAATTCCAACTAATAATTAAAAAAATAAACACATGAAATGAGCCATAAAAATTATCGAGCATCCCGATAGTCCTGAGGCATCGAAGGATCGGGATATACCAAAAGGCGATGATAATTTTTAAGGCGAATTCCAGGTGACAATCAAATAAAAAAAAAACAAATACATGAAAATAGGAATCATTGGTTCCGGCATTGTTGGACAGACATTAGCCAAAGCATTTTCTGGTGAAGGACATACCGTAATGCTGGGAACAAGAAATACATCAAAAGAGGAAGTAGTGAAATTTAAAGAACTGAATCCAGCAATCGCCATTGGAAATTTTCTGGAAACAGCAGGGTTTGGCGAATTGCTGGTATTGGCAACCGGCGGTTTGGTAACCGAAGACGCTATTAAACTGGCAGGCACGAACAATTTTTCGGGTAAAATAATTATTGATGCGACCAATCCAATAGCGGCAGCTCCGCCTGTAAATGGTGTGTTATCCTTTTTTACCGGGCCTAATGAATCGCTGATGGAGAAAATACAATTACTCCTTCCGGATGCAAAACTTGTAAAGGCGTTTAGTTGTGTAGGTAATGCATTTATGTATCAACCAAAATTTGCAGGAGGTCCTCCTACCATGTTTATCTGTGGCAATGATGAAATAGCTAAGAAAACAGTAACGGATATCCTTACTTCATTTGGGTGGGAAACAGCCAATATGGGAAAAGCTGAAGCAGCCAGGGCTATTGAACCGCTTAGTATTTTATGGTGTATCCCGGGCTTTATCAATAATCAATGGGGGCATGCTTTTAAATTATTGAAGCAATAGGTTATATCAAAGTGAAATATTAATTAGTCTTATGTATTCTTTGCGCAGCCTTTTCTTTGCGTATTCTTTGCGTGAAATGTATTGGGATGTTTAATTTATCATATTGGCATTAAGGGCATGCTTCCAACAACTAATTTGTCAGCTTGCGATGAAAAAATGAGACAGATTTTTTATTGAAGTCGCTTCTTTTATTATAAGTATTGGTTCAATTGTAATATACTATCCGGGTCGGGACTATTGAGGAGCCACTTTTCTTTTTCAGAAAATTTGCATACTCCCGGGTAATCGCCAGACCATTCGCCGATATCAACAATAATTTGAAAATGCAGATGCGGGGGCCAGCTTCCATTTTCGGCAGGGATACCAAATTCTGCAAAAAGATCACCTTTATCTATTCTATCACCTTCCTGAATATTTTTAATTGAATTCAGGCTCAGGTGTCCATAGAGTGTATAAAAGCTAATTCCATCCAGGCAATGAGAAAGAATAATCGTACTCCCATAATCTCCAAACCGGTTATTAAACGCAAAACTGTGAACAAGGCCGTTTAATGGTGCTATGACAGCTGAATTGGGCTTGCCCCAGATATCCGTACCCAGGTGTAATCGTCTTGGTTCTTCACCAGGCATTTCTGCATCAAATACTTTGCTGCTATTGTAAACGGTGCGGTGCTCGGCGTATCCGCCAATTCCATAACGTGCAGGAGCAGTTGCTAATTTTCTATTTACCCAACCGGTAAATTGTTTTGTATCCTGCAGTATATCGTCGTTAATAGCTGTATTCTGTGCTGTAAAATCCAGCGGCAGAAATTTATCCTTTATTATATCAAATAATATAACAGGATGAAATTGCTGTTGATTTTTTTTGAGCACTTGTATCAGGGAAGCAGAAAGCATAAGGTGATAAAGTTAAGCATCGATTTTTAAAATTGAAAAAGGCATTCATCCCTGTTGAGATGAATGCCTTTGTTTTTATGATTATAATACCGTTTAAATCCGTTGAACCATTAATGTGATCCTATAATAACTTTAAATGCCTTTTCTGAGGATCTTACTCCACCATCAAAGTAGAACTTAACCAGGTAAACTCCTGCAGGAAGATGAGTAAGGTCAACTGGAATTACCCGGCCAAATACCAACCCGGAGTAAATGGGTGCGGTAAGTACATCGTTCACCATTTTACCATTTACTATCTGGCCTTGTGCATTATACACTTTCATTCCAATATATTCATACAAGCTACTGTTGATCCTCACGTTAAATCTTCCCCTGTTCGGATTTGGATACACGATCAGTGCATTATTTTCTATTAGCCGTAATCTCTCCTGGCATTCTTCTACTTTAGCAGCAATGGTAGCCGTCGCCGTACAACCCAGCGCACTTGTAAAAGTATACGTGAGATTATATGTTCCTACTGCAGTAGCCGATGGTACAAAATTAAAACCTGAAACGCCAATACCACTCCATGAGCCGCCGACAGGTGAGCCGGATAATCCAGTTAAGGTATCGCTGATACATATCCTGTTTACAAGTGCTACGGCTGTTACGGTTGGTAATGGGTTAACCAAAAGTGTAGAAGTGGTAGATGTCGTAGTCTGACCACAACTATTTGTGACCAATACCCTGTACCTGTTATTATTCATTGTCTGTGTTGCGGCAATGATACTATACGTTGGTGTAAAAGATCCATCGGCTAATAGGTTCGTCCAGGTAACGCCTGCATCAGTACTTACCTGCCATTGATAAATAGTAGGAGCGGGAACACCTGTAGCCACTGTTGTCAAGCTGGTACTCGCACCTGCACAAATTGTTACACTGGCAACAGGTTGTGTGCTGATAACCGGGGCCGTACTAACTGTAAGAACTGCAGCAGTGGAAGTAACTGCAGGTGTGCAGGTACCAGTTACTACAAGGGTGTAACTACCTGCATTTGCAACACTCACATTGGTAATAGTCAATGTATTTGTAGTGGCTCCTGCTATCTGTGCATTATTGACCAGGTTTACAGCACCTAGTCTCCACTGGTAGGTAATTCCCGTACCCGTTGCAGATACAGAATACGTAACATTAAATGCAGGACAGATAGTCTGTGCAGCCGGTGTTGGCTGAGTAGTGATAGCCGGCACCTGGTTAACGGCAATATTAACCGAGGCAGCATTCGTACAACCATCTACGTTAGCCGAAGCAGTATATAGGGTAGTGGCAGTTGGCCTGGCAAAAACAACCGTAGTTGGCGTGCCTGTGTAAGCTATCGTTGCATTACCATCTGTAAATAAATTCGTCAACGGGCTAAACGTAGCCTGTGATTGTATATTAAATGTAATACTCCAGTTGCCGATAAATCCAAAGTCACCATTAAAACCATCTACTACATATAGTTTCCAGTCACCGTTGGGATTACCTGAGAAAGAAGATAAGGTTGGTGTAGCCTGTGTAATGGATCCTGGTCCGGGGGCCGGGAAAACATCAGGTGTACCAAAGTTTGTCGGTCTGTATGTTCCCTGTGGGTTAAACAAAGAATTTGCCATTAATGAAGCAGCGGCATCATCAAAGGTATAATCAAGTCCGATGGCATCTGTTCCGCCACCTGCATCAGACATTAATATTACGGCTTGTCCGGTAGGAGAAACTAAAACAATATCCATATCATCCGGGAAAGTATGATTGACATTGCCCAACTTTACTGATTTAACGGTTACCCCTGTAGTTGGTAAACCAGCAATACTTATTTGAGATGGATAAGGGTCGCCATTTCCTGCTAAAGTTGGGGTACCACCCGGAACCAGGATAGTGGCATTTTGAGAAAACGTCTGTGTTACAGGTGGCAAAACACTGACATTAATTGGCTGAACCTGACCATTACAAATGGTAGGTGCTACAGCAGGTGATAATGTAATAATTGGAGTTTGTTTAATGGTGGCCACAATTGTACTGATAGCCGTACATCCCAATGCATCCGTAGTCGTTAAAATAAACGAGTGGTTACCTGCTGGTAAATTTGTTACCGTAAAGTTTCCGGTGCTGTTATTTGCACCAGTAGGTGCAGTTTGTACAATTGTACCCGGACCTGTTAGTGAATGTACATAGTTACCAGCGGCACCATTAATGGCCGTTCCGGTTATTGTTGCTGCTCCCGGAGTACAAACCGTTGTAACGGTGGCCGATGTAGTACTATGAGCAGGTGCACTGACAATCAGAGATTTTTGGGGAGTATTAGAAGAAATTCCACTGTTTGCGCAGGTTACAGTTGCAATATAAAAGGTAGTTCCTGGTGAAGGGGTAAAAATATAACTGGCATTAGTGGCTCCGGAAATATTTGTATAAGGGCCACCAGATACTACTGCTGATTTCCATTGAATACTTATACCTGAACCAATAGTATTTCCTGATAAGGCGAGTGTTACAGAATTGGCGCCGCATGAAGTAGCAGGACCTGAAATAGTTCCTGCACTTGGAGTACCTGAACATGGAACTATGCAGGTTCTGGCTAATGTAAATGTTCCGGAATTAGTTCCGAAACCAGTAACCAATACAAAATAATTAGTGCCAACAAGGGAAGTAAATGTTAGTTGCGACTGAAGACCACAAAAATCATCATTGCCGGTTACACATGTCAACCCGGCACAGGTGCCACTGAATACACCGATCTTAGTATCAAAACCAGAGCCGCAAAGGCTTAAAGTAATTATATTACCATCGCCAGCAAATGAATACCAAACACCGGGTGCAGTATTTAAAGCTGTAACACAGGTACCAACTGCATCAGAAGTAGCGGACGAAGTACTACCAGTAATCGTTTGGCCACAGGCAATATTAATAGCGCCGGAGCAAAGATCATTTACCACAGGTGCTGAGCAGGTTCTTGCGAGGGTAAAGGCACCCGCATTAGTGCCGAAGCCGGTGACCAAAACAAAATAGTTAGTACCTAAAGTAGCACTAAATGCAACTTGTGATTGAAGACCACAAGCGTCATCGTTACCGGCCACACATACTAACGCACCACAGGTACCGCTGAAAATACCAATCTTAGTGTCATAACCAGAACCACAAAGACTTAATGTATTTATTAATCCATCACCTGTAAATTTAAACCAAACACCGGGTGCAGTAGTTAAATCGGTTACACAGGTACCCACCGCATCAGCTGTAGCTCCAACGGTAGTACCAGTAATGGTTTGACCACAGTTTATATTAATAGCGCCGGCACATAGATCATTTTGGCCAAGGGCTGCAAATCGCGTTAGCAAAAGAAACGAAAGCAGCAGAAAGTATAATTTCTTCATAAGCAAAGTTTGGTTGATTGAATAATTCGATAATCCATTTAGGATATTCGTTTGTAAGTTATGTATTTTTTCATTTCAGCAGCCTTCCGGCCCTTTATTTTTCTATAACCAGTGCAAAGATTATTGCTCAAAAATACATGAAGCAACGATAATTGGAGAATTTAACGACCAAACTGTGAAATATCCATCAAATACATCCGTTAATGCAGTAATCAGCTTGTTACACCTGGATGTTTAAGCTACAGCACAACCTAACAATAATGTTTTTGAAAAATTTTACCTCTTTACCTAAAATAATACTTGCGTTTTTCTTTTTCCCTGCAATACTTAATGCCCAGATGATAACGGGTGTGTGGAAGGGTAAAATCAACCGGCAAAAGGTGGAAGTAAAGATTATACAGACAGGAGACAGCCTTACCGGCACCTCCTATTATTATGAATCCGCCTATAATTACCGCCGATACAGCATTAAAGGATATTTTGATCCAAACTCCAATAGTGCCGTGTGGTGGGATGACCGCCTGATAGAAGAAAGATCGGGCAGGTTTAGTATTTCTATACCGGGAAAGATACCTATGTTATCGAGAGCAGATTTTAATTGCCCTGGTGGAGGTAAAATGATGCTGGATGGTAAAGTAGTAAAAAAAGAAAATGATACTAATCCGACAGGTGAAGTGCATCTTGATAAAATCATAAATCCGGAATTTGAAGATGAGTGGGATTTTGTAATTGATAATTATACGGTGGGTGCCAATGATCCGGATCTGATTGATAGTATTGCGGGTCTTTCAGGAAAAAATTTTACAAACAACGAACCTGTAAAAATTATTCCGGAGGAAAAGCCGGTACTAGTAGTAAGTCCCCCTGTAAAAAAAATAGAAGAGGTTCCAAAAACTACTACCCCTGCTGAAAAACCAAGCCCGTTAGTTATTGCAGAGCCGGCAAAACCTGCAACCATTGAAGAAAAATTTGTTACCCGTAAAAAAGTATTGGTAAAAGAAATTCCACTGGTGGGTGATACGTTGGAATTACGTTTTTTTGATAACGCAGAAATAGATGGCGACTCTATTTCACTTTTTCTAAATGGCGCCCTGTTGTTCCGGCATATACGCCTTACGGGTAAAGCATACAGTATAAAATTAGCTATCGGTGAAATGAAAGAAACAAATGAATTGATCATGGTGGCAGAAAACCTGGGTACTATTCCACCCAATACCTCTTATATGCTTGCCCTTGTAGGTGAAAACCGTTATGATGCTTACCTGGCCAGTACAGAGGGCAGCAGTGCTATGATTCGATTTATTAAAAAGAGGCCATAAAAAATTTGAGGCTCAAAAGGGTAAAGAGAAAGGATTGCCACGAAGACGCTAATACCAAAATGATATATTTAACAGCCCAATACATTTCACGCAAAGAACCAAAGAAAAGGCTGCGCAAAGAATACATAAGACTAACTATTATTTCACTTTGATATAAGACACTAAGTTTTGAATTCCAACTTCTCTTTACTACGGGACTTTGTTGCAAATAAATACATTTGAGTCAGCCTCAAACAATATCATAAAATAGCTGCTAATTTTTATCTCGAAATAACAATACCAACTGTTTTCTTAATCAAAGTGCCGGTTTCATCATTAAACAGTAATAATTGATAAACTCCGTTCGGAAATCTTGAAAGGTCCATGGGAATTACCCGGTTATAAAATATTCCTGTAAGCAGTTCTGTTTTCAATAATTTGCCATCACTTGCATATACGCGCAAACCCAATTTTTTATACAGATCAGATTTTACCCATAGGTTGAATCTTCCATTATTGGGGTTGGAATATACAATAATGGCGTTCAAAGAAGATAGAGAAACATGTCTTTCCGGACATTCATTTACCTGTATGGTGGCTGTTTTAGATGAAGTACATCCAAAACTATTTACAACGGTGTAAGTAAGAACTGTTGTTCCCAGTCCAGCCACAGCCGGAGCAAACTGGCTGCCTTGTACACCAATACTACCACTCCAGGTGCCGCCGGCAAGTGAAGCGGTTAAATTAATGGCCGTATCAGAAATACATAGTACAGAAGGGATACTACCAATTGTAAAAGATGGGGTAGGGTTAACAGTTAGTAATACATTATTTGAATTCAATGTATTGCAATTGCCGGTTACTACACATCGATATCTGTTTGCATTTTGTGTTAATAAGATATTTGATAAGGCAAGCGATGCAGTAGTAGCACCACTTATATTACTGAAGGTAATTCCTCCGTCA
>JANMLJ010000559.1:0-4976 GCA_031372465.1 Chitinophagaceae bacterium
CGTTGCTCAGGGTCTTTGATCCCCGGTATTCCTTTCCGGTCAGGATAGGCTTTCCATACCCAGATCTTAACTCCTTTGGCAGCAGAGTAATCAACCAATTCTTTCATCATGTCCCATTGATCTTTGTGGTTCACACTGTCCTTCCAGTTGCTCCATCCTTCATCCACTAAATTATATTCAAACCCCAATTGAGCAGCGAGGTCGGAAAAATGTTTCATATTTTCCAACGTCACTGCTCTTGGTTGCGCCAACCAACTCCAAACACTGCGGCCTGGTTTTATCCAATCGGTGTTATATCCCCGGGGGAATAATTTTATATCATATTTCGGAGATACATTAGCAATGATATCGCAGTTCACTAACGTATTTAAATCTTTCCCGATTTCGATAATTCTCCACGGCGTTTCAATAATTCCATTTCTTTTTGTAGTACCAGAAAGATTGGCCTGCAAGGTTCTTTCACCTTTTACAATCAATGACATACCTGCAAAATCTGTAAGGCCACCTTCTGTAATGGCAAGGTATCCGGCATTGCCGGGTAATTCTATCGTAACAGGTGGACCCATCAACTCATAGGCCCGTATTGTATCAATCAATTTATTGCTATACTTCCCTTCATAATATTTGATATTGGGCTGGCTCCATATGATACTTCCCTTTGGTATCGTGAATGATGTGTTTTCATTCTCAACTTCTGCTGGGCTATTATTATTAACTATATACCTGAAAGCAATACCGTTATTAAAAACTCTTGCTTCCAGGTTAAAAGCCACAACCCCTGTAAAAGAAATTATAGCTCCATTGTATTTGTTGGAAGCCATACTATGTACACCCCGGAATGCATAGACTTCATTAACTTTTTGCTGTTGAATTTTTCCGGTGATGGCATTTTCACCAATAAGTTTTCCATTGAATAAAATGCCTAAAGGCGATGGTTCAATAATTATTTTTTTATTGTACTTAACCGAATAACCCAACTTGCCATTTTGATTATTGACAAATAGCTGGATGGCAGCATCCGGGCTATTAATGATTAGAGATTTCCCATTTGATGGTAATTGTGCCAATACAATAAACGGGCGGCAACATGTAATGGCAGTTAAAACAATAAGTACAATAACCTTTATGATTGCTTTCATTTGTTGATTAGTTCTATAGGTATTTAAATATTTCATTACCGGCCATTAGGAATGATCCAACTGCATTAATATTTTTTTTAGTAAAGTAAACACCCCCTCTGTTAAGATATACAATTATTCGATCATAATTTTTATCAGCCCAAGCTCCCTTTTGTATGTGTAAGGAATAATAATACCTTTCTCTGGAATCACTTTAGCTTTTGACAATAAATAATTATTCCTGTCATTTACACGAACATCAGTATACGTAAGTTGATCAGAATTATTCACATTTATCATTAATAACCCTTTATTCTTCCCGGAAAAAAGCTGACCCACCAGCAGGTAGTCCTTATTACCTGCAGCAAATCGGGCAAATTGATCCGGTTTAATCGTATAGGAATTTTTGGAATTCGGAACAAGGCTGTCAGATGTAATTTTATAATTTTTATCCAACAAAGAGAATCGAATGGCCTGATCGGGATCTTCTGAACTGCGATAAGTTCGCAGGGGTGTCAAATTCGTAGTGTTGGAATTATTCGGATCCAGAATAGAATAATCTATTGTAGGTTCGTCTGTATAGGCATAAGTCTGGTATCGTTCTGGTTTTATACGAACCCATTTTGATAATCCATTTACCAATAAAAAATTGGTGTTCGTTTTTTTAACAAACTGGGATCGTAAGATTGCAAAAGGCACCTGTTCAACAAGAATCTTATTCAGCCGGCTCACAAATACAAAACGTTTTGGCCTGGAACTGATGCGGGGTTCAGTTAACAGCGAAGTGACAGTAACACTGGAGTCTTTATTATTGTAGCTGAAGGTTGATTGGGAATAAAAATAACCTGAACTTTGAAAGGTGTTCCTGATCGTATAACCGCTGGCCAGATTCACTTTCATGAATTCCAGGGAAGTTCCACCCCTTGCTGTTTTTAATACAAACAGGTGCCTTCCGGACATTAATACTTCCTGTTGTAATTTTTCCTCCTCTCTTTTAAAATCATATACTACTTTATGTGTAAATACTACATGAAGAAGGCTATCTGTTTGTACAATGATCAGGGTGTTTTTTTCAAGATTTGGTAAATCAGTGTGATATAGCATACACAATTGATTTTCATTATTTATCAACTGAAATCCGAGTTTTATGTTTTGTGATTGTGATTGCAAAATGTTTTCCAATGCAGCAGTCAATTCAGTAAGGTGCCCATTTCCATCAACCTTCCAAAACAAATGTTTGGAAGTGAATGGCGGATGAATATACAGGTAATAGTAATTGTCGAACGGAATTATTCTCACGCCCGACTTATCAGGAAATTTAAAATGGATAGAAGTCTTACCCAGGTATTTCATATCATCGTCATATATAAATATGACAGGCTCTTCTTTTTCAATAAGACTCAGCAAGTGATGATGGCCGGCTATATTTGCTACTAATTGCAACTGATCAGGATAACCTGACAAAACATTTTCGCTGCTGTATTTAATTTTTTGGGCTATCCCATTTTTACAAATGCCAAGACAAAGAACTTGACAAACAAAAATTAAGCTACCTCTTTTAAAAGCAATCAGGTTCATAGATTCGCTTAGCTATTTAAGGGCATCTTTAAAAACAACTATTTATTTATGACCACACCTTTAATTCCTCTCCAAAGTCTACCGTGTGGACACATCTTTAAGCACTAAATACAGGCACACAGATGACACGGATTAACGGGATTTTTTCAAGCAAAAATATAAACCCTGTATTATTTTGTACTTAAGCTTAAAAAAACGGATGAACACAGATTTATTCTGCTTCGCAGAATAAAAATCCGTGTTTATCGTTCCAACCCGCGTTATCCATGTGCTAAAAATAAATGTGTCTACACACTATTCCAAATGAAAGGATAAGGAAAGTCTTTAGAGATGCCCGTATATTATTCACCGCACATTTAGTACTTTCTCTTCAGCCATTCTTCCGGTACAGGTATAATACAAATATTCATTGACCTTCCATCGGCCGACAACATCGCCGATTGTATTTCTATCTTTGTGCCATCAGGGCTCATTGTTGGATGTGGATGATCGGCTGCCGTTACTTTATGTCCGGAAGAAAGAAGTATCATCTCTTTTGAATGACGGTCAATTAAATAAATATTCCGTGTAAAATCATCGCCTACAGCCCACCTGCCATCCGGTGAGCCACTTACATGCCACAACCCGCTACCGGAAGCTGTTTGGCCAACAATTGTCATTTCTCTTGTACGAAGATTTACAATAGCCAATCCTGTTGGCTTTTCTCTTGTACCCGAAGGTCCCCAGGCAGCTTCCTGTCCGGGGTTGGCACCACTAACCGGTGTTCCATCAGCAACAGTCTTATTGGTCCCTGGAATTTTTCGGTGACCCATTATTGCAATTGCTACTTCATCTTTACCAATAACAGCTTCATGTGTTACCCATTCATATTCCGATTCAGGATATAAAGGACGAAGACCAGAACCATCAGCCATCACCGTCCAGGTACGTTGTGGTGATTTACCACCGGTCTCCCAGCAAAAAACAATTTCACCGGGCATCCAGGGATTTGTCTGAATATGCCCTACCTGGAAAGGAACTGAAATAACATATTTTATTTCCCCGGTAGTAATATTCATCCCCGCAAGACCAGAAGGCCCGGCACCCATGTTTCTTGGTCCGAATGTTTTTTCAATTTTTATATCTGGTGCTAAATGTTTTGCTGCCTCCTGGAGACCTACCCGGAAATAGGCCCAATCTTCTGCACCATCCAATGCCATATCACCACCAGCGCCCAATTCCTTTGGTGTAGTGCCGCAAATACGCTGGTACGCATCTGCTTTTTTCAAAGTACCGGCTTTACTATCAGCAAATAATTTCTCCAGGTCTACTTCAATAATTTGCACCGGACTTTGTACCCTCCTACGGGCAGTGTCACCAGGTGTAGTTGGAATAGTATCGGTTTTTGCATTACGCATAAAATAAAGTTTCATTGATTTGCGGCCAACATTCAGCATGCCCGTATATCCACCTTCGGTAACCTGCACAATATCGCCTGTTTTTTCATTCACTGCCATTGCTTCTCCCTTTACACGATTGCTGCGAAATATCAACCATTGCCCATCGGATGTCCATTGATTATGGGTCTGATAGATCTTTGCATCCCCATTTTGCGTACTCGTCAAAAAAGTCAGCATAGTGCCGGTGACAGGATCTTTTATTTCTTTGCGTTCTGAAGGAAATCTTTTTCCAATTTGAGCATTAACAGATGACATGTTGGAAATTCCGATGCAAATAAATAGTGCGATTAAACAGTATTTCATAATTAATTGTTTTTAAAGTAAATCAATTTCTGAAATTTTTAATGAAAAGCTTTTTTACTCTGCATTTACTTCTTTCAATTGTTTTTCTAATCTTTCCGGTCACTTCAAATACTTATTATTATAATTATTAGCATTCTGAATAATTACATTGTAATTCTTAAATGGTGGGTTCCAGCTTAACCAGGCAGTATCTTCTACGGATGATGGCGAAGTACTGATATCTATTTTAAAACGACCGGTTACTTCTAAAATGGCTTTTATTTCCCTGGTTGTTTCTTTCCAATCATGGTTATAAAAACCATCTACCTTGAGAACGTTGATTTGCTTTAGCTTCTTTTTCGATTTTTCTTTTGGGGTTGATGCAATAAAAGGATCTTTTGCTCCTTTGTTTTGTGCAAATATGAACGGGATAGAAAAAAAAATGACAATTACAGTTGTAATCAGCCGGAAATAAATCATGGCGTGGCAATCTTAGTCTATTAAAAATATCCTCTTAGCTTCACCCGGCCATCCTGAAGCATCCTGTTAAAGTTCACTT
>JANMLJ010000354.1:0-10745 GCA_031372465.1 Chitinophagaceae bacterium
GTCAGCCATAATTATTTTACGTTATAAATACTATTTTGTGCCAGGTATTTATCTGCATCAAATGCCTGTTGAGTTTTTGGAAATTTCTCTTTTATTTCTTTGTATAAGGCAATAGCTTCCTGTTGATTTTTCATCACCTTATCTGCCAGGTAAGCGGCAAACATTAGGTACTCAGCAGAGTTGGCTTCATCTGATTCAAAATGATGGGCTGCTTTTTTGTAGTAGCTTAATGCATCAGCATTTTTCCCTAAATCAGCATTGGCATCACCCAAAAGTTTGTAAGCTCTGGCTTGAACAGATTTTGCATTACTGCTGAATTTTTTCAGATATTTAATTGCTTTCTCGTTATCATTTAATTTGATGTAGCAATCACCGGCATAAAAACCTGCAAGGTTCGCGGCATCAGTTCCACCATATTTGCTGATTATTTTCAGGAAGCCGTCATACTGCCCATCACCATTTAAGGCCAGGTTGGCAGAATCTAACCGATAGTATTCTTCTGCTTTGAACATTGCTTCTGCTGCTTTTTCCTCTTTTGGTAATTTAACGTAATTCTTATAAATATACCATCCGCCAATCCCAATGATTACGATTGCAGATACAATCATTACCGGCTTACTATATTTTGACCAAAAATCTTTTGCTTTTGCAATCACCATTTCGTCGTGTTTAGATTCTAACACATCTTTCTTGTCTGCCATTTTTTATTTTTTTTGTAACTATTTTAAAATTCGAATACCATTTTTTTATTTACACCAGGACTTCGTTTAAATCTTTAGTCAACAATAAAAGGATAATTTTTATCAACATAAATATCTTTCAACACTTCACTATCATCTGGCCAGGGGCTTTCTTCAGCAAACTTTACAGATTCTTCTACTATACCATCAACTCTTTTGTTAATGGTATCTATCTCTTCCTGCGTTGCAAATTTATTAGCCAGGATAGTTTTCAATACCATCTGTATAGGATCCTTACTTTTATATTCGTCTACTTCTTCTTTTGTTCTGTATTTCTGCGGATCACTGATAGAGTGTCCTTTATAGCGGTATGTTTTTATCTCTAATAAAGTTGGACCACCTTTTTCTCTTGCTCTTTTTACTGCCCTGCCTACACCTTCATGCACTGATTCAGGACTCATCCCATCAATTGTATCAGCAGGCATTTCATATCCATCAGCGAGTTTATAGATATCAATAACATTGGATGTTCTTTCTACTGAAGTACCCATTGCATAATTATTATTCTCACAAATAAATATGACCGGCAGTTTCCATAGCATAGCCAGGTTAAATGTTTCATGTAACATTCCCTGTCTTGCTGCACCATCACCAAAATAGCATAAAACCACATTGTCAGTGCCACGGTATTGTTCAGCAAAAGCTAAACCAGCACCTGTTCCAATTTGTGCACCTACTATTCCATGGCCACCAAAAAAACCAACATCTTTACCAAAGAAGTGCATACTACCACCTTTACCCTTTGAACAACCGGTAGCTTTGCCATACAACTCTGCCATACAGCTGTTTACAGAAACCCCTTTAGCAATTGCCAGCCCATGATCCCGGTAGGCTGTAATAAATAAATCTTCAGGCCGGGTTCCGGTCATACAACCAGCAGCAATAGCTTCCTGCCCAATATATGCATGATAAAAACCACGGATTTTGCCATCCATTTTGTACTTCTCTTCCGACAGTAATTCAAACTGGCGGATGAGTTGCATTAGCTCGTACCAATAAAGGTAAGTTTCTTTCGAAAATTTGGCAGCCACAGGCTAAAATTTTGAGTTGCAAAAATAAGGGGAAAAAAGGATATATAAGGCACAAGAATTCAAGGCGCAAGGCACAAGGCAACGCTGTTTAATAGGAGTTTACGTTTTTTATTTGGCCTTAATGAAGAATGTTTGTTTTCGTGCGCTGTCGGTTTTGGGGGCTTGTAACGTGTTCCTTGTATCTTGCGCCTTCAAAATGCTTCATCTTCAACATATATCGCTGGTTCAGTTCAAAAATTACAGTAATCATACATTCAACTTTGCAGAAAAAATCACTGCCATCTGCGGCAAAAACGGTGTTGGTAAAACCAATCTTCTTGATGCCATTCACTACCTCTGTTTTACCAAAAGCTATTTTACCCGATTGGATGTAAATAATGTTCAGCATGGAAATAGTGGATTTCGGCTAGCGGGTAATTTCAAATTATCCCCCAATCCCGATAGTTATAGGGAAGAGAAAGCTCTCTGCATTCTGAGGGAAACTGGGCGAAAAGAATTCTCCGTAAATGATGATGCCTATGATAAATTTTCCCATCATATTGGCCGGTATCCATGTGTTGTAATAGCACCGGATGATGCAGAACTGATAACCGGTGATAGTAAAGAAAGACGAAAATTTTTAGATGCATTGCTTTGTCAGTTGGATGCAGATTATTTACAGCACCTCATTGTGTATAAGAAAATACTGGAACAACGGAACTCCTTATTAAAATCATTTGTTGAGACGGGTGTACGAAATTTTGAACTATTAGATGTACTGGATGAACAACTTATCAAACCGGGTAGTTATATTTTCAATAAGCGTTCTGTATTTCTTGATACATTTCTCCCTGTTGCAAAAAATCTATACCGTGAAATTTCCCGGCAGCCCACCGGGGCTAATTCACCTAAAGAAGTTTTAACGAATTTGTCAGCTATGTTGGGCAACGAAGATGTAAAATTGTTGTACGAAAGCGAATTATCGAAGGCCAGTTTTTCAGCATTGCTGAAGATAAACCGGGCCAAAGATTGCCTGGCACAACGAACTACTTCCGGAATTCACCGGGATGATCTGGTTATTCAATTAAATGATCAGCCATTTAAAAATATTGCTTCTCAGGGACAGCGAAAGAGTTTACTCTTTGCCTTGAAATTGGCAGAAATGGAAATATTAAAACAAGCCAAAAAATTTGCCCCGCTCCTGTTACTTGATGATGTATTTGAGAAATTAGATGAAGAAAGAATAAGCAATTTATTACATAGAGTTTGTGTGGAAAACACAGGGCAGGTTTTTATTACTGATACAAATAAGGATAGGCTTCGTTTACATTTGGAGAATCTGTCTGTTAATTTTCAACTTATTATTTTAGAAGATGTTAGATGAAAACTGAAAGATGATAACTGATAGTGAATAGATGATAACTGATAGTGTATAGATGATAGTTCTTCTTAATTAGAGTTGGTTCACAGCTCTCGGAAATTTTCAACTTTACAGCATTTTCATCTATTATCTATCATCTATCCACTAATTTCTATCTTTACAAAATGGGTGAATACTCGATCGGTGATGCTATGAAAAAATTTCTGGAAGGAAGCCGGATTAAAGGCGACATACAGGCTTTGCAGATAGAAGCTGTATGGGAAGAAATTATGGGGAAAACGATAGCCCGGTACACCGAAAAACTACAGATATTTGGTACCAAGCTTATCATAACTACACCTGTTGCGCCATTGAAGAACGAACTTAAATATCAGAAAGAAAAAATAATTCTACGGGTGAATGAAGCATTGGGTAAAAATGTGATTAATGAAGTTGAGATAAAATAAGCAACATTTTTGGGCTGAAAATCTGTTACTGAATTTCAAATTACCTGCCTTTTCCTTTAAATAATAAACTTATTCCACCCTCACCCGCGGGTCTACTATTCCATATAAAATATCTGCCAGGATATTTATTACAATAAAAAAAGTTGCTGCAACCAGTACAGCACCCATCACTACCGGATAATCTAATTTTTCTAATGCATCCACTGTAACTTTTCCAATGCCCTGCCAACCAAAAATATATTCAACAAAGAAAGCCCCTGCTAATAATTCTGCAAACCAACCGGTAATGGCAGTGATAACCGGGTTCAACGCATTTCGCAAACCATGTTTCCAAATCACCTGCCTTTTGCTTAAACCCTTTGCATAAGCAGTGCGGATATAATCCTGGTCAAGCACATCCAGCATGGCACTTCGGGTAAGTTGTGTTATGATGGCCAGCGGACGAATGCCCAATGTAATAGCCGGAAGAATAAGATTTTGCATCGTTAGTCTCCGGTGCCCGGTATCATCTATTGTAAACCAGCTTCCTGCAATATGAAGACCTGTCCAATCGCTTAGAACAAAGCCAAAGACATACACCATAATAATTCCCATAAAAAAGGAAGGAGCAGATATGCCTACAATACTGGAGAATATCGCCGATGTATCCAACCAGGTATTTTGCTTTACTGCTGCCATTACACCCAACGGTATGCCAATGAGCATGGCGATAAACATCGCTGCAATAGCAAGTAGTAACGTTCCGGGTAATGCCTGCATCAAAATATTCCAAACCGGTCTTTTAGTTTGATATGACTTGCGCAGATATGGAATTTTCAGACATACTTTTTTATTGCCCCCAATAAAAAATCCCTTCAATTTTTTAGTAGCAATTTCTTCTTTACTGTGAATACTTATAGGAGAAACATCATTGAGATAAAGTACAAACTGCTTCCATTTGGGTTGATCAAGGTATAATTCTTTACGGATATTTGCCTGTGTAACCGAATCACCTGACTGACCCATTACTAATCTTGATGGGTCACCAAATCCCTGGAATAGAAAAAAAACCAACACCACCACACCAACCAGCACCAGCAGGCCATATAGAATTTTTTTGGTGATGTATTTAAGCATTATTGATAGTTACTTGTTGCTGGTTGCCGGAGGTTGCATAGTTGAATCAATTTGCTGAGGTGTTTCCATTACAGGTGCAGGTTGTGCCGGAGTTTCTTTAAGCAGTTTTTCTGCTGATCCAAAATTATGACGGCTCCATTTTCCCAGTATCGTTCCTTCCTTTAAAACAAACAAACAGGGGTTTGTTCTTGCAGCTGTTCGAATGGCCGTATTGTCACACTTAAATACCTGGATATTGCTGAAAGTAGTGCCTGCTAATTTTGTCACCACTTCTCCAGGTTGTGTTGTTACCAGGTATACTGCAATGTTCTTCGCGTTGGCTTCAGCATATATTTTTGCAAAGGATTTTTCCCATTTGGAAACAGGAACTGAAAAATCTTCACAAAATAAAATAACCGCATACCGTTGTTGCAATACAACCTGGGTTGAATCTTCATTACTTTCACCCGATAGATAGAACCCGGCTATTGGTGGTTGATTATTCTTCCCTTTTCGTATTATCTTATCATACCTTTTAATCAGCTTATACGTAGCACCGTCAAAATCAGCCGGGAATTTATCAGCTGTAAATTCTACCTGTTGACCGCCTTTATCGTAAAGAAAAGTAATAACAGTACTATCAGGTACTGCATTGGCAGGCATTTTCATTTTTTCACTGATATTATTCCCTTTTTTGTAGGGCAGGCAATCCATTACAGGAAGGTATGTAAGGCTGTACCATTGCACACCAAAACTACCTGCTGTAATTACCAGCATAGCAACCGTTGTAATCTTTTCTGATAAAAATGGTTTGATCAGTCGTTGTTTCCAGAAAAGAAAACCAATGAGGACAAGCAATAACAGATCTTTTCCAAAAGAAGTTTTGGGTGTAATGGGAATACAATCACCAAAACAGCCACAACTTTTAAATTTTCCTGATAAATAAGCATAACCGGTAAGAAAGGTAAAAAAGACAATCAATAATAATAAAAGCCAGCTAAATAATTTTATTCTCCAGCCAAGTAATAATGCAAAGCCTGCAATGATTTCAAAGGCATTCATTAATACAGACATCAGCAACGTCCAGGAATTGAATCGGTGTAGTCCCCATAGTTCAAAAAATTCCTGCATTTTATAGCTCAACCCCAACGGGTCAATCGCTTTTATCAAACCTGAAAAAATAAATAGAAGTCCCACAATTATCCGGGCAATATTGACGGTGAATTTCATTGGTCGATTTTTTAGTAGTAAAAGCAGTTTATACGTTAAATATTATTTTAAGTGACTATCGGTTTAAAGCAACCTAAAAATGGAACCACATAGAAACATAGCCCACTCCCGATAGCTATCGGGAAGGAATAAACACATAGAATTCTATGTGAAAACCTATGTTTTCTATGAACTCTGTGGTTCAAATAGATCATTGGTTCAGTTATCCGGATAGTCACTTTATATTATTTTACATCAGTATTAAGGCAAATACAGCATAATTAATAATATCAGGATAATTGGCATCAATCCCTTCACTCATAATCGTCTTACCATCATTATTCAATATCTGCCGGATTCGCTGCAATTTCATAAGGATCAGGTCAACAAAGCTTTCCTGGCTCATACTACGCCAGGCTTCACCATAATCGTGATTTTTATCAAGCATCAGGTTTTTAGCTTTTAGTATATATTTATCGAATAAATCAGATACTTCATTTATCGGCAATTCTTCAGGTGCATCTTCCGGCAGATCCAGTTGTATTAATCCTATAACTGCATAGTTAATGATGCCTTTGAATTCAGCTGCTATACCGTCCGATATCTTTTGCTCACCTTTTTGCTGAATAGTACGGATACGTTGTGCTTTGATAAATATCTGGTCTACGATGGAAATGGTTCTTAAAACCCGCCAGGCAGTACCATAATCGGTTGCTTTTTTTAAAAAAATTTCCTTACAGGATCCGATGGCTTTATCGTATTGTTTATTTGTGTCACTCATTTAGTTATATTCTCTACTTTAGCTTCAAAAATAACAAACAAAGACTAATGTTTACACTGAATTGTAAAGGAAGACTGTTAGTTGTGGATAAACCCCTTGTAATGGGAATCATCAATACCACGCCTGATTCATTTTTTAGCGGAAGCAGACAGGAAAGCGTTGATGCTGTTTTAGCCAAAGCTGAGATCATGATACAGGAAGGCGCCACTATTCTGGATGTTGGCGGACAGAGTACCAGGCCAGGCAGTAATAAACTGACGGAAGAGGAAGAATTAAGGCGGGTGATAGAACCAATTGTTGCAATTAATAAAAATTTTCCTGAGATTTTTGTTTCCATTGACACCTATTATTCAACCGTAGCAACAATGGCGGTGGCAGCAGGTGCATCGATTGTAAATGACATCAGTGCCGGGAGTATTGATACTAAAATGATAAGTTCTGTAGCGGCATTAAAAGTTCCATATGTATTGATGCATATGCAAGGAACCCCTCAAACAATGCAACAACAGCCGGTTTATGAAAATGTAACAAGAGAAATACTGGATTTCCTGATTATGAAAGTAAACGACTTGCATAAATCAGGTATTACAGATATTATTGTTGATCCGGGTTTTGGTTTCGGTAAATCCATTGCACATAATTTTGAATTATTAAGAAACCTTCCTGTTTTTAAGATGCTTAATTGCCCGTTATTGCTTGGCATATCCCGCAAATCCACTATTTATAAAACCTTAGGTACTACAACGGAGAAATCATTGAACGGCACTACTGTTCTCCATACAATTGGATTACTTAACGGTGCCTCCATTCTACGGGTACACGATGTAAAGGAGGCGATGGAAACAATAAAATTAGTAAACGCATATAAGCAGGCAGAAAATACTACTTCCATTTAATTTTCATTTTGTGGCGGTAAAACAATAAACTTCTAACTGAAAAGTATAGTTGATTTTTTAGTTTAGAAAAAGATTATTAAACACCTTTTTTTAACGGGTATATAATATAAATCCCGCCCTGTTTGACACGGGGCGGGACAATATTTCATCAAAACCAGATCTGTTTATCAGTTATTGGGAGTAGGAACATTTCCTTTCTGTGTTTGTGGTGGTTGATTACCCAATTCCGGACGTGCGGGCATCTTATCTTTTACATCAACAACCTCAATATCAAAGATTAAATTTTCAAATGGCTTGATCAAGGGTGAATTGGGATTGCCGCCATAGGCTAGTATTGAAGGTATATAGAATTTAGCTTTAGCTCCTGGCTGTAAAGCCAATACTCCTTCATCAAACCCTTTAATCATCGAATTTGGTGTGCCGGCTACATATGACAGCAGATCTTTGCGTCCAAAGGAAGTATCTGTATTACTGTCAAATTTTTTACCTGACCAGCTTGTACCGGTATATTTTATCGACACATATTTACCGGAGTCAATGATGTTTCCTGTACCGGGGTTTAGTATTTCCACAAAAGTGCCAGATGGAGTTTTTTGCGCAGTAATTTTTTTATCAATCAGGAATTTCTCAATTGTCTTTATTTCCCCGGCGAGCCACTCTTTGTTACCTTTTTCAAAATCTGCCTGCGTAGCTGTATCACTTTTAAATGCGGCAAGAATTTTTATATAGGTAATGATCTTATCGCCTTTTTTGAATTGTGGAGGTATACGCTGCGGATCCCTTTTGATAAAAGTATCCATCATCTGGGTTGCTACAAAACTATCGCCTACATGCAGACTTGTCCATAATTCTGAAACGTCGTAGGGCATCACCTGCGAAGGATCTATTTGCTTATACTGCGGCAATCCACCCACCGTAGTAAAATAAATACTATCTTTTATTTTTTGGGTGATCTGTATCTTAATAAAATCACCCATCCTGATTTGCTGTGTATCTTTTCCCTTAAATAACTGGTAAGGCATTCCTCCCTTGGTTTTCTTATAGGTAGCTTTATTGCAGCTAACCATCATGGCTCCCAATGATAAGAAGACAAAAAGAAACAGTACATTTTTTTTAATTGTGTTCATACGTTGTTTTTATTTATTGTAAAAGTTTTTCGTTTTCCTTCATGGCCTGCTTGAAATGTTCGACTGTCTTTTCCAGTGAATCACTGCTTCTGCCACCCGAAGCATTAAAATGTCCCCCTCCTTCAAAATATTTCCGGGCAAAAGTATTACAATCAAATTCGCCTTTGCTTCTAAAACTCCATTTCCTTTCTTCATCTCTGTCAATAACGAGGGCCACTAATTTTATGCCCTGAATAGATTGCGGGTAATTGACAAGTCCTTCCGTATCACCGGTTTTGATATGATATTTAAACAAATCATTTTTTGGTATAGCTATGAGTGCTGTATTATATTCATAAAAGACTTCCATTCTGTTTAACAATACATGCCCAATAAAACGCAGTCGGTTCTCTAAAAAATTATCAAACAGATTTTCATGTACCCTACCATGATTAAGCCCTTTTGATTTAAGATCAGCTACCAGTGTATGTACACCTGCATGAGCTGAAGCAAACCGGAAGGAACCAGTATCTCCTATTACGCCTGCATAAATGCATTCACCTATCTCCAGGTTAATTTTATCTGCATGACCCGAATCAACAATAAAATCATACACCATTTCACAAGTCGAACTTTTTGCTGTATCAGAGATGCCATAATCAAAAGAAGCAATATCAGGCTCCTGGTGATGGTCGATCAGTATTTTGGTACAGGAAAGAAGTTTTAATTTCTCCGTCATTGTTTTAGTACGATGGAAAATATTAAAGTCAAGACAGAAAATCCAATCGGCATTATCAAGAATGGTATCGCCTTTTTGTTTGTCTTTATCATAATCCATTACTTCTTTTACCCCAGGTAGCCAATTTACCCAACCAGCCCAGTTAGATGGTGAAATAACTGTAACGGTATGTCCCAACTGCACCAGGAAATGTTTTAACGCCAGCGTAGAACCCATTGCATCCGCATCAGGCTTTTGATGCATTGTAATGACAATTTTCCGTGGTGTTGAAAGTAAGGGGTATAAGGCTTGTATTGGTTTCATTGTAAACGGGTGCAAAAGTAAGGAAATCAGCGCAGAGTCATATCTCCTTAGTCGCCTAATAACGTATTTATGATGTTCTATTATCAAAAAACCCGGTCTTTTTCCATACCTTTGCGGCCGAAAAACAAATAAACTAACGAAACTATGAGTAATCGAACATTTACTATGATTAAGCCGGATGCTTTTAAAAACGGCTATGCAGGTGCAATCCTTGATCGTATTTTAAAGGAAGGCTATACTATCAAAGCCCTGAAAATGATAAGGCTGACTCCTGAAAAAGCTGCGGAATTTTATGCAGTTCATAAAGAGCGATCATTTTTTCAGGAACTGGTTGATTTTATGAGCCAGGGGCCAATCATCACAGCTATTTTGGAGAAAGATAATGCGGTGGAAGATTTCCGTAAGCTGATTGGTGCCACTGATCCGGCAAAAGCAGCTGAAGGGACTATCCGTAAATTATTTGCAGCTTCTGTTGGTGAAAATGCCATTCATGGAAGCGATAGCGACGAAAATGCAAAAATCGAGGGCGACTTTATGTTTTCCATGCTGGAACAATTCTAGCTATAAAAAAGAAATTTATTTTTTACACCGGCTTCAATTCAGTAGCCGGTTTTTTTATGTATAGACAAATTTTAAAAATACTTTGTTTTAATTATTATTTCTGTTTGCCAGGAGGCTGAATGGATAAAACTTGCTTTCTTATAAGAAGGTGGGCCAAAGGCACCTGATACATTATTAGAAAACCCATATCCTTCTTTTGGTATTCCTAAAATGGTTTTATCCATTTTCTGATTATTATTTTCATCATGCAAAATAGCGATAGCATAACTTCCTGGTAGAACATTTTTAAAAATTATTGTTGAGCTTTTTTCAACGATATACCCTTTTTCTTTTCCAACTGCTTTGGAAGCATCGTCAGGATATCCATTACCGTCTTTGAAAAGGCTTACCAGCACTACGCCCTGATTACTATGAAGTCTGGTAATCGTAACTTTTAGAAGTTGGTTGGAAGCAGGACTGAAAGAAGCTGCTAAAAAGA
>JANMLJ010000674.1:0-2335 GCA_031372465.1 Chitinophagaceae bacterium
GGCAATGTCATTAAGTTAAGGAATCAATACGCTGGTTTAAAGTTTGTAAACGTTTTATACTTGCTTTTTGACTGTGGGTTTTTCCTTACCCGTTCAAAAGTCCTTCCTTTTCTAATTGGTATCAATTCCTTCTTAAAAAAGTCATGCAATATCGCCAGAATTTTTTGGGGTTCATGTGTTAAAAACAGATGTACAAAGTTCAGTTTTAGTTTTCCAAAAGATTTATTCTTGTTTATTTTCATTGGATATTTTCTTTTGCCTGGATTGCTTTCTACTGTTTGCTGGGCATCTTTTAGCAATACCGAATGAAGGTTTGCTATAAAAACTGTGGCATAAAAATCCTGCTCCACAGACGCCACACCAAGGCCGCTGAACGATTCAAGCTGCATAATGTTTTTCTGCAATGATATATTGGTTTCTATCCCCCACCGCATAAAGTACAATTCTTTAAACTGGCTCACAGGATGGTCATCCTCCTCCCATAAATTTGTAATTAATACTTCGGTGCATCCTTCAAGCTCTACCCGTACCAGCCTTACTTTCAGGGCGGTGTTTTTAGTAATCAAATAGCCGCTTTTCTTTAAGCCTTCCGGGGCACTAACAGTTGGTAACCATTCTACAATTTCAGATGGGTTTCCCCGATTAATAAAATCTTTAATAATACAAAGGCTGTCCTTGGCCCTTATTATAAATTTTCTTTCCTTCTCTTGCCACAGGTGCAACGCCATCACCTTATAATTACTGAAGTTCCTGTCATAAATTATCAGCATATCTTCTTCTGTCCTGTCAACCATATCATACACCATATTCAATTCCCCATGCCGGTATGGGCTTATTTTGGGAAGTAGTATCAACTCATTAAGCACATCGTAATAATAAAAAGTTTTGGCTACAGTAAAAAAACTTTGCTGGTTGCGCTGGCCGCCAAAATGTTTGCTAAGGGCCTCATTGTTCACCAGCGTTGCATTAGAACCGTCAGCAGCTACTATCCGGTAGCCTTTCCATCGCTTTACAGCATCTTTATTGAGCTGATACCAGGTACTGCATAAAAATTTATTCCAACAAGAAAAGAACAGTGGCTTTAGCTTTATCCGCTGCTGTACAAATGCACTGACAGAACAAGGCTGAATCTGCCCGGATTCAATAAAGAAATTTTCTATTTCTACACTCAGCGTCTTTTTACAAAGTTTCGCTATCAGAAGCACAAGACTTTCAAAGGGCAGTTTCCGGCTGCGGACAAAATCTTTTGGCGAGCAACGGAAATGTTCCAGTAATTCACTCTCAGAAGATACTATGGAAACAAATTCTTTCAATTCTTGTATGAGTTTTACATTTGCATCAAACATGGGATTGCAATCGGTTTTAAGATTCGACACCTCAAAACTATATATTGCAATCCTTTTTTAGTACCCATTCCTTAACTTAATGACATTGCCCGTTGGGGTTATCCAGACAATGAGACTGAAGCTTATACTTTCATCTCCAGCACATCAAAATATTAATTAGCCTCCATGAACTTTTCCCCGGCATTCGTCTATCGGGGGATAGTTCATTTTATTACTAATTGTGAAAGAAATAAAATGAATCTCATAATTCATTGGGTTTGCTACCCGGCTTTTTTGCTTTTAAAGAATAAACCATGGGTATCTTTCCTTCCATTCCCTTTATATGCCATTTACCGGTTTCGAACTCTATCACATTGCTAAAACAGGGATACGGTGAATACATATGTTCATTAAACATCTCTATGGACAACCCGGCACCAATTAACGCATTCAGTACTTCGCTGATACTGTGATTCCAGCTATATTCCTTTCCTTTAATATCCGCATTCCTATCTGTATAAGTTCCTTCATTCTCTGTTACAATTACGGCCTGGTTATCATAAGCATATTCTATCCTGGTAAAACCATTATCAAACATCCACACCACCGGATGAAATTCTGCTAAATAAAAAATACCACCCGGTTTTAATTTTTCAAATATCATTTTTGCCCAGGGTTGTAAATCGTGCAACCAACCAATAGTACCATATGAAGTAAAAACAATATCGAATTGTTCTTTTACATATGCTGAAGTATCATACACATTACAACAAATAAATTTTGCGTTCAAGCCCAACTCATCGTTTAGCATTTGGGCCTCTTTGATAGCCTCATCAGATAAATCAACACCGGTTACATCAGCACCCAATCTTGCCCAGTTCAAACTATCCATTCCAAAATGACATTGCAAGTGGAGCATTTTCTTTCCCATCACATCACTCAGCTCATTCTGTTCGATGGGGGTCAATATAGTTGAACCGGCTTTGAAACTGGCAAGGTTATAAAAAGAA
>JANMLJ010000375.1:0-2516 GCA_031372465.1 Chitinophagaceae bacterium
CAAGCGGAGTAAAAATTTTTTCCTGGATATTTTTTTCCCAGGATTTACCGGTCAATTTTTCAGCGATCATTCCCTGAAGCAGGAACATAAAATTATTATACTGCCAGGTTTGCCGGGGTGTAGCAGTTGGTTCCTGGTATTGGATACGTTTCATTAAGCTGTCCCGTGAATTTGTATTGAACAGGTACCAGGAATAATCATGTCTGGGTAAACCGGTTCGATGGCACATCATATCTCTCACCGTGATCTGGTTATTCATATCGGTATTAAAAAATTTTACCTCCGGTAAGTATTCCCTTACAGGTTTATCGTACTCCAGCTTTGCTTCTTTGTTTAATAAGCCGATCAATAATGAGGTAAATGCTTTGGTGCAGGAACCAATAGCAAAAAGTGTGTTGGGTGTTACAGGCAATTTTTTTTCATAGTCGCGGTAACCAAATCCTTTTGCATAAATCACTTTATTCTTTTCAATTACCGCTACGGCAAACCCGGCTCCTTTTCTTTCCTTCAGAATTCTTTCCAGGGTGGTATCAATACCTGCCAATGGATTTGCCGGTGCCAATACCGTTTTTTGTGCATAGCTACCGAGGCAAACAAGGGTAAAAAGTAAAACAGAAATTTTTTTCATGCGTATAATTTTATCTGATGAAGAGGCTCAAAAATATTTTTTGCGACAAAGGCCTAAAGTCCCGAAGTAAAGAGAAGTTGAAATTCAAATCTTTGTGTCTTCGTGGCAAACCTTTCTCTTTGTCATTTTGTTACAGTTTCTTTAAAATTAGGAAAGAAAAATATCTAAAAGGATTGTTTGAAAAATTATTTCAAAGCCTGATCAAGATCTGCGATAATATCGGGTAAATTTTCAATTCCCACATTCATCCGTATCAACCCATCGGTGATGCCATATTTTTCTTTCTCTTCTTTTGGTACACTATAGTGTGTCATAGAAGCGGGGTGGGAAAGCAGGCTATCACAAGTGCCAAGAGAAACTGTCCGGATACACATTTCTAATTTATTCATAAAATCAATTCCACCCTGCAAGCCATTCTTCAATTCAAAACTCAGCATGGCACCTGGATGGCGCATTTGTTTCATAGCAACATAATGATCAGGATGGGAGGCAAGGCCGGTGTAATTTACTTTGGCAATGGCAGGGTGTAGTTCTAAAAAATTCGCAACTTCCATCGCATTGTGGCAATGGCGTTCCATTCGAACTTCTAATGTTTTGATACCCTGGATCAGTAAAAAAGCATCAAAAGGATTTGAATTTCCACCGAGTATACGATGTACTTTGGTGGCAGTTGTTTTCATAAACTCCAGATCTTTTCCCAACAGGATACCGCCGATTGCTGTGCCATGGCCATTCAGAAATTTTGTGGTGGAGTGAACAATAAAATCAATATCGAATTGAAACGGTTGTTGCAGGTATGGTGTTGCAAATGTATTATCAACTGCCACGATGCAGTTGTATTGCTTTGCCATTCTGCTTAGTTCGGCAAGGTCCACACATTGAATAGTAGGATTAGCCGGGGTTTCCAGGTACATCATCTTTATAGCAGGATCGGCTTTCAAAATTTCTTCTGCGGTATTCAGATCTCTCAGATCGGCTATGATGGCTGTGATATTGAATCCAGGAAGTATTTTATTAACTAATTCATTGGTGCCACCATATAAAGAATAATGCGTGATGATTTTATCACCTGGTTTCAAAGTGGCCAGCATTAAAGTAGAAATAGCGGCCATGCCCGATGCATGAAGAATGCCTTTTGCTTCAATGTCCAAATCAAATGTTTCGAGTGCAGTTATTTTTTCTTCAGCTTCCGTCATAGTAGGATTACCCCAACGACTGTAGATATAACCTTCTTCCTGTCCGCTGAAACGGCGCATTCCTTGCTCGGCATCATCAAACACATAGGTGCTGCTGGCATAAATGGGAACCTGGTGAGCGTACATTGGGTCTTGCTTATGTCCGCCATGCACTGCCATCGAACCCCAGCCTGTTAGTGCCCGCCCGGAGGAGCCGGTCGGACGGGGAAAACTTTTATCCATTTTAGAAATTTTGTTAGCGATATTTATCCAGATTGATATGTATGAATATATTTTTCAAATATATACCTGTTTCTTTTTCTATTGTTCACCAAAAATACCCTTTTAGGGGATAGTGGCATGAAAGAACTCTTAAAGCAGTATGCAGCATATAATTGCTGGGCAAGCCAGCGGATAATAGATGTGTTGCTGACCTTACCGGAAGAAAAGCAAATGGCTGAAGTACCCAGTAGTTTGAACAGTCTTTATAAAACCGTGCTGCATATGTGGGATGCAGAAAGTATCTGGTGGCAACGGATGAAAATGCAGGAAAGGCTTGTGGTGCCCAGCGTAAATTTTATGGGAAATTTGGATGATGCGGCAAACGGGTTATTACAACAATCAAAACTCTGGAATGATTGGGTTAACAATGCCTCTGATCTTTCGCTGGAGCATGTTTTTCAATATTATAATAACAAGAAGGAATATTTTAA
>JANMLJ010000002.1:0-3454 GCA_031372465.1 Chitinophagaceae bacterium
GAAGCAAAACTTCCTTCTGACCCCGAGTTGAAACCTAATCAGACAGCTACACTGAAAATACTTGATTATGAAGCAAAGGCAACGGTGGCCGTTCCGGTGAATGTGGTACAGAGTGATGAAAAAGGAAAATATGTATATGTAATGGAAAAAGCGGGCGATAAGTCAGTGGCAAGAAAAAAAATGGTGAATGTTGGCGAAGCATACAACGGATTTATTGAAGTAAAAAGTGGATTGACTGGTGGTGAGTTGATAATTACTCAAGGGTATCAAACCGTGTATGACGGACAAACGGTGACGACAGGTATCACTGATAAGAAATGATGTGAATGAAAATACATGATAAAACCGGAGTATAAATATTCAGAGATAACGGCAAAAATAATTGGCTGTGCGTTAAAAGTACATTGTGAACTTGGGCCGGGATTTCCTGAATACATCTATCAAAGAGCCTTGGAAATCGAATTTAGAAATACAGTATTGCAAAATGTGAGGGAAAAAGAACATCCTGTTTATTATCTCAATGAGTTGGTAGGGAAAAGAAGAGTTGATTTTGTGGTGGAAGAAAAAATTATGGTTGAGTTAAAGGCAGTTGACAAATTAGACGAATTAAGCTTGAGCAGAAGTTTAAATTATATGAAAGCTTTTAATCTGGAAGTCGGACTACTAATAAAATTTGGTGGTGCTAAACTGGAATTTAAAAGACTTATTAATAATAAAATGTAAGGGCGGATAGCACGACATTATTAAAATCATAACCATCATTCAATCAGTGATATGAAAATATTTGAAGGAGTTACAAAAAAATTTAAACAGTTTAGTCCCACCAGTTGGGCGATTGATAATAAAACCGCTGTTTATATTATTGCCATACTAATTACATTGTATGGATTAATAAAGTTCAATAGTATGCCGAAGGAACAGTTCCCGGATATTGTTGTTCCTACTATTTCTGTAGCTACGGTGTATGTAGGTAATTCACCCAAGGATATTGAGAACCTGGTGACAAGACCTATAGAAAAACAATTAAAAGGTATCAGTGGAGCCAAAGTAAATAAAATACAAAGCACCTCACAGGCTGATTACAGTTTAATCATTGTGGAGTTTGATACGGATGTAAAAACTGACCTGGCCAAACAAAAAGTAAAAGATGCGATAGATAAAGCAAAAACTGATTTACCCAATGATTTAACATCGCAACCAGATGCGCAGGAGTTTGCCTTTAGTGAAATGCCAATTCTGTTTGTCAACATCAGTGGGGATTATGATGCCATGAAGCTGAAAGTGTATGCGGATAAATTGCAGGATAAGATTGAAGAATTGGGTGAGGTGACAAGAGCAGAAATTGTAGGAGCGCCGGAAAGAGAGATTCAGATAAATGTAGATCCATTTAAAATGACATCCGCAAGAGTCAGTTTTATGGATATTGAAAATGCGATCAAACGGGAAAATAATGATATCACCGGTGGATTGATAGAAGTGGGTAATATGAAACGTACCCTGAAAGTGAAAGGCCAGTTTACAAGTGCCCTTGATTTACAAAATATTGTAGTGCGAAGCAGTGCACAGGGAGCAGCTGTTTACCTCAGAGATATTGCTGAATTAAGAGATACTATAAAGGATAAAGAAAGCTATGCACGTCTGGATGGAAAGAACGTTGTTACATTAAATATTGTAAAAAGAGCAGGAGAAAACCTGATTAATTGTGCAGATAAAGTAAAAGCTGCAGTAGAAGAGTTGCAGCAAAGCGAAGAGTTACCAAAAGATCTGCGTGTTGAATTTACCGGTGACCAGAGTAAGCAAACGAAGACTTCTTTCAATGAATTAATTAATACCATCATTATTGGATTTATCCTGGTATTGATTATTCTGATGTTTTTCATGGGAGTTACCAATGCCTTCTTTGTAGCATTGAGTGTACCCTTGAGTGTGTTTGTTGCTTTTTTATTCCTGCCCATTGCGGATAGTATTATCAGCACCAGTGTAACCCTCAATTTTATTGTATTGTTTGCCTTACTATTTGGTTTAGGAATAATAGTAGATGATGCCATTGTAGTAATTGAAAATACGCATCGTATTTATAATAACGGAAAGGTCCCGATTGTGCGTAGTGCCAAAGAGGCGGCGGGGGAAGTATTTATTCCGGTATTGGCCGGTACTGCTACTACACTTGCTCCCTTCTTTCCTTTATTATTCTGGAAAGGATTGATCGGTAAGTTTATGATTTACCTGCCTACCATGCTCATTCTTACCCTGGCTGCATCATTGATAGTGGCATTCTTTTTCAACCCGGTGTTTGCAGTAAGTTTTATGAAACCGGAAGGTAAAGAATTTGAAAAACCGAAGAAGTCTGTTTTTAAAAACAAATGGTTCCTGGTATTTACTATTGCTGGTATTTTGTTGCACTTGCCGGGTATGCATGGAATTGCCAATTTCTTATTGCTGCTGGCGCTCTTAATGATTCTCAATGCTTACCTGCTGAATGATTGGATTCATGCATTTCAGAAAAGAGTTTTGCCAAAACTGATGAACCGTTATGAAAGATTACTGCGCTGGATATTAATTGGTATGCGGCCTATCTATGCATTTATCGCATTATTTGGTTTATTTGCTTTTTCAGTTGGCTTATTGATGGTGCGTGGAAATAAATCAACTTTCTTTCCAAGTGGTGATCCGAATATTGTGTTTGTATATGTAAAACTTCCGGTAGGTACTAATGTAAAATATACGGACAGCATTACCAGTGTACTGGAAAAAAGAGTAGAGAAAGTTTTAGAAAAAGAAAAACCCGGAATGCCTGGCGGCATTGTGGAAAGTATAATTTCCAATGTAGCAGTAAGTGCCAACAATCCACGGGATAATAACAGGAGCGTACAGTCGAATCTTGGTCGTATCCAGGTTTCCTTTGTAGAGTTTGAAAAACGACATGGAAAAAGAACTATGCCTTATAAGGAAGCGATACGGGAAGCTGTACAGGGAATACCCGGTGCTAATGTAGAAGTGGCACAGGAAGATGGTGGTCCGCCAACTGATCCCCCGGTGAATATAGAAGTGGTGGGAGATAATTTTGAAAACATTGCTTCAGTTGCCACACAATTGTTCAATTACCTGGACACCAACCGGATAAAAGGTATTGAGAACCTGCAGGCCGATATCGACTTAAATAATCCTGAAATCACCATTAATGTAGATAGGAAAAAGGCCATGTTTGAAGGTCTTAGTACCGGGCAGGTAGGTATGGAATTGCGTACTGCTGTGTTTGGAAAAGAAGTGAGTAAGATAAAAGATGGCGAAGATGAGTATAAAATTCAGTTACGCTATAACGACCTGCAACGTAAAAGTATTACCGACCTCATTAATATGCGTATCACTTTTATGGTATTCATATCCATAAAAGTGATACGCATATTAATGAGATCGGTAATACTTTTACGTTGCAGGTCGTTATAGCGCAACT
>JANMLJ010000007.1:0-7976 GCA_031372465.1 Chitinophagaceae bacterium
GGTATCATGATAGTTCCGCCGTTAAACTTTCTACTTACCCCTTTCACACTTATTTCAAATGGATTAGTAGTTACCTTAGCATTTATGCCTGCACTTTGTAATGCATATAAAACTGCAGGCGCGTAAAAATTATTCCAATCCAGTAAATAGGCATAGTTGCTTTTTTCAAAAACAATAGCGGTGCTGATAACGGTACCCCTTATTTTTTCACCAAGCAGTTCATTTCTATATTGAGAAGCATTTAATTCTGCAGAAGGGATTCCGAAAGCCAATGGCATTGTCCAGGCAGTGATATCATAAAATAAGCTGTCTTTATAATTAAGCGTCTTCTCAAAAATCGTTTTGATCATTTTATATTGTTTCTGGTTATACGGAACAATAAAAGATGCACCTTTCTTTATTTCAGTTTCGCCAACCCGAACGTTATCCTTTAAAGCATATACATCAATTTGATGACGCTGTAACATATTTACAAATAACTCAACTTTTGGATCGAAATATTCTGCACCAAATGCGTAGGCTTTTACCGGGTCTGTAGTGGCGTCCGAAATTGAGTTCTTATAAAAATCCCTTTGCCATTGCAAAAATTCTTTTCGTAACGTTTTCGCTCCTTCCAATGTTGACAAAGCTGTTACAAACTGGTTACGAATGGTAAAAGGAAAACTCAGCAAGCCATTACTGGTTTGTTGCAAATGCCCTCTTGATGATGCCTGTTCAAATAAAATTCCGATAGCTCCATTAATATCCGGATAAGTTGAACCTTTGCCATAATAGAAATCATCATAATTTTCTTTAGTAAAATATAAAGAACCGATGCGATCTAAAAAGGCAGCATGAAATTTTCCCAGTTTACCGGTCAGTTCCTGATTTTTTTCCGGTGTTAATGGATTTACCCTTGACGGCACTCCTGGTTGAAAAAAGAAAGTAGCATTACTTCCCTGCTCATGATGATCTGTCAGAATATTCGGTTTCCATTTGTGAAACCATTCCAACCTGTTCTGACTTTCTATATGAACAGCGGGCAGCCAATCACGATTCAGGTCAAACCAGTAATGATTAAAACGACCGCCCGGCCACACTTCATTAAACTCTCTTGAGTTGGGATCGGAAACTAAATTTTTACTTTTATGCTGATTGGCCCAGGTAGAAAAACGTTGCAAGCCATCCGGGTTGAAAGAGGGATCAAAAAGTATAACCACATTATCCAGCAACTCATCTATTTGTTTTCCCTGTGCCGCGGCTAAATAATAAGCACTGACCAACGCTGCATTGGCACCACTTGGTTCATTACCATGAATAGAATGACCGATCCATACTACAATGGGCATATCATCAATGTTAACTGAAGCAGATTTTTCGGGATCACTCAATTTTATATGTTGTTGTCTTATTTCTTCCAGGCGCTGATGATTTTTAGGTGAAGTGATAATCAGCAATAACTGGGGGCGGCTTTCATAAGTAAACCCCATTGTTTCTAATTTGATCCGTTCGGGCGCAGCAGCAGCAACTGCCCGCATATAGTTCACCGACCGGTCATGCGTTACATGCCACTCTCCCACTTCATGATAAATAATATCTTTTGGTTTTGGAATAGCGGGGTTATACGAAACTGAATCAGGCAGGTAGTATTTCAGATCCTGGGCGATTAGTGAATAGTGAAGGGTGAATAATGAAAGGAGGAGGAGCAGTTTCTTCATATAGTTTTTTTATGAGGCCTGAAATTAAGCAATCGGGGACAAAAAAATGAAGGCTTTATTATGGAAGCATCTGAAAAAACAGATATTGTTACCAGGATGAAAATATTTTATGTTTACAGATAATTTCTTTTAGAATGAGTACTAGCGTTAAAAGAACCTGATTTCCAGGCAAAAAGTTATGCTTATTACTTTGTATATTTAAAAGTTTGGCTGACATTCTCTGACGAAACTATAACTACAAACTGACTTACGCAAAATGAAAATAATAAGTTGGAATTGCCAGGGAGCATTTAGAAAAAAGGCTGACATAATTCTGACCTGCAAGCCAGACATTTTAATTGTTCAGGAATGTGAGAGCCTGGAAAAATTATTATTCCCTTCAACTACTCAACGACCAAACGATTTTTATTGGTATGGTGAAAATGTTCATAAAGGAATTGGCATATTTTCATATTCAGACTACAAGTTTGAGTTATTAGAAATTTTCAACCCAGCGTTTAGATATATTTTGCCGTTTCGTGTAACAGGGCTCGGACAAACTTTTATTCTTTTTGCTATTTGGGCAATGGGAAACAAGGAGAACCACAACGCAAGATACATTGGACAAATTTGGTTAGCGATAAATCATTACACAGACTTATTGGCGGACGCTGCAATTCTAATCGGGGACTTCAATAGCAACAAAATCTGGGACTACAAAGACCGTGTTGGAAATCATTCAGACGTAGTTTGCAAGTTGGAACAAAATAATATTCACAGTATATATCATAAACATTTTGATGTTGAGCAAGGAAAAGAAAAACATCCCACTTTCTTTCTTCAGAAAAAAGTATTGAAGCCTTACCATATTGACTATTGCTTTGCATCTAATAACATTCTTGACAAAGTAAAAAGTGTTGAAATCGGGTCATATGAAAATTGGACAGCACACAGCGACCATTCACCTTTAATTATTGAGTTTGACCTATGACTAGAAGAAGAACGAACAGCAAACTGACTTTTGTGCTTCAGTTCTATGCTGACTGAATGCTAATTCCTCAACAATGCCTAGCGCTGCTCGTTGTCACCTGGTTTTTAAGGAGAATTTTTGGAAAATATACCAATTCTTGGTATATTTAAAAAAATGAAATTCATGGCACGAAACACTTCTATTTTATTAGGCGAACATTTTGAAGAATTTATTTCTGCTAAAATATCATCGGGCAAATATAATTCGGCAAGCGAGGTGATCAGAACTGCTTTAAGGTTATTGGAAGAGGAAGAATCCAGGAGGAAATATCTTAACAAAGCACTTTTGCAAGGCGAGAAGAGCGGATTGGAAAAGAACTTTGATCCAAAAAGGCATTTAAAGAAGCTGCACAGCAAATTTGTATGAAGACACTGCCATTTGTTATTACTAAAAAAGCAGTTGCTGACCTGGAAGATATCTGGCAGTATACTGTTGAAAAATGGTCTTTAGAGCAGGCTGACCGGTATTACAATTTAATAATTGATGAAATCAATTTCATCTGTAAGAAAAATACTGCCGGTAAATCAATGGCGCATGTACGAAAGGGTTATCGGGCATCAAAAGTTAAATCACATCTTATTTTCTACAGAGTTGCAGAAAATAAGATAGAGGTAATTAGAATTTTACACGAGCATATGGATATAGAAAACAGACTTAACGAGTAAGCAACTATACATAAAACGAATTGTATAAAAAAACAACCAAAAATTATTTGTATGAAACAAAATCTGCTTAAACCTCTATTCCTCTTTATCCTTTCAGGGTTTTTATCAACCAGGCTTAATGCACAAACCCAAAAATACCATCGCATCCAGGCAACTATCTCCAATAAAAAATTCCAGACTTTGATGAAAGCCGGTCTCGGTATCGACCATTATGAATATAAGAATGGTTTGTTAACAGCTGAAGTATCGGATGATGATATCAGCCTGCTAAAAAGAAAGAATGTAGCCATAAAATATATTATCCGGGATATCGCCAAAAACCTGGATGCCTATAACGCAAGAATTGACCGGGAAGCTGCCGAAGCGCCAATAACTAACCTGGTCACTATACCCACCCCCATCCATTTTGGTACCGGCGGCAGTTATGGAACAGCCGGTGGTGTGACAAAGCATTTCACTTTCCAGGAAATGCAAAATGAGTTGGATGAAATGAGGGCACTTTATCCAAACCTGATCACCGTTAAATCAAGTGTGGGAACTACCGGAGAAGGTCGTACGCTTTTTATGGTAAAAATCAGCGACAACCCCAATACAGATGAAGATGAACCTGAAGTATTTTTAAATGCTGTACATCATGCCCGCGAACCGATCGGTATGACACAATTACTCTTTTTCATGTGGCATGTGCTCGAAAATTATAGTAGTAATAAAGAGATCAAAACATTACTCAACAGCAGTGAAATTTATATAATGCCATGTTTAAATCCGGATGGATATGTGTACAACGCTACTAACAATCCAACTGGTGGTGGCATGTGGCGCAAGAACAGGCGGAATAACGGTGACGGTTCATTTGGCGTAGACAACAACAGAAATTACAGCTATCTCTGGGGAGGCAGCGGTTCTTCCGGAACTACCAGCTCCGACACCTACCGCGGAACAGCACCATTTTCTGAATTGGAAAACCAGGCTATCCAAAACTTCTGTAATTCACGCCAGTTTGTTACAGAATTTAATTATCATTCATATGGCAATTATTGTATCTATCCTTTTTCTGCCGTCGCAGTAAATAATAATCCGGAAGCTCCGCTCTTTAATCAATTAGCTGCTTTTCTAACAGAAGATAA
Organism: Chitinophagaceae bacterium; assembly: GCA_031372465.1. Lineage (GTDB taxonomy): Bacteria > Bacteroidota > Bacteroidia > Chitinophagales > Chitinophagaceae > JJ008. The sequence goes on from JANMLJ010000007.1 coordinate 4,499, forward strand.
TGGCTTTGTGTACGGAAATTGCCAGCAAACGCTAAATTATATTGCTGATGGTGAGGCAGCCGACTGGGCTTATGGAGAACAAGCCAGCAAAGGAAAAATGTATGGATTTACCCCGGAAGTTGGCAGCTCTTCAGACGGATTTTATCCTGCCGCTTCAAGAATACTTCCTTTATGCAATTCGATGGTGGTGATGAACATGAATTTATTAAAAATTTCTACCAAATATGGATTGGTAACTACTAATGCACCGGCAATTGTTTCAGGTTCTTCAGGCACCATACCTTTTAGTTTAAAAAACTTTAGCCTATACCCGGCTACCTACACGGTAACATTGAGTTCGGCTTCTCCTTATGTATTTAGTGTTGATGCGGCAAAAACAATTACCAGTTCAACTATTTTTCAAACGATCAACGATCAGTTTGCCATTACACTTAATCCCGCTACACCCATTGGTACCATTTTAGATTTTGTGATTAGTACCAATAATGGCTATGATACCCGTACCGACAATTTTACGATACAATATCTATGTGCAGCACCGATTGGCACTGCTACTTCAGCTATCACTTCCACATCCGCAAACCTAAGTTGGGCATCCATCGATGGGGTAACTTATTATTACTTATCATCTAAATTAGCTTCTTCCACCAACTGGGATCCAGAAACATTAATAACCGGCAGCAATAGCACTTCTCTTAGCGGACTATCAACAGGCACAGCTTACAACTGGAGAGTGAGAACAAGCGGATGCGATAATTTTTCCGCTACACAAAACTTTACTACACAGAGTGTTTGCAATACCCCTGTTCCGGTTGCATCTGCTATATCCTCCAACAGCTTTACCCTGACCTGGCCCGTTATCAGCGGAGCTTCTTCTTACACGGTACAAACAAGGTTACAGGGTGCAGTCAGCTGGACCAGTTCTAACGTCACTACCAATTCAAAGCAGCTAACTGCGCTTACCCCAAACAGTGTGTATGAATTCCAGGTAAGAACGAATTGCAGTTTTGGAGCCAGTTTATTTTCTGCGATACAAACAGTAACTACTTTATCCTATTGTTTATCTAACGGTATTAATAATAGCAATGAGTGGATCGATTATATTCAATTGGGCAGCATCAACAGGGCATCAGGAATAGAACCGGGAGGATATATTAATACAGGCCTAAACACCAACCTCGCCCGTAATAAAAGTTATACACTCACCTTCAGTGCCGGCTTTAGTTTAATAGCCTACAAAGAATTCTGGGATGTATTCATTGATTATAATAATGATGGCGATTTTGCAGATAATGGTGAACATGAAATCTCTGTGAACAAAACAGGCACAGGTAATTTTACAGCCAGTTTTACAGTTCCCAAAAACATTCCGTTGACTACTACCCGTATGCGGGTAAAAATGAGCAGGATAAATTCTGATGATCCCTGTGCTGTAATAGCTAACGGAGAAGTAGAAGATTATACGATCAATATTACAGCTACTGCATCCGATGCAGAGGTTATCACTTCTGCGAAAGGCATAAATAGTATTTCAGATAGAAAGGATGTATTGATCAATACAATAAGTCCAAATCCTTTTAAAGATTATATTGATATCAGGTTGGGTAAACAATACAGCAAGCCAACCAACATCACTTTATGGAATACATTGGGAGTTGCCGTATTTAAACAAACACTGGGAATTGGCATTGCAGGTCATACGATCAATACGTTTGGTTTACCAGGGGGTGTTTATTACTTAGTTATTGAAAATGGTGGAACCAGGAAAACAGTAAAGCTGGTAAAATGATTTTATCTAGAGGCTCAAAAATGTTTTTTAACCGCTGAAACGCAAAGAGAAATTGTTTATTTGATCAATAAACTCTGCGTCTCTCCGCCTCTGCGGTTATTTTTTTTGGCCTTCGATAGCCTCATTTTATTTAATAGCTTCTCTGAAAACTATCCTTCCCACTGTCTAAAAGTGCCTTAAATTTAATGATAACGGCAATCAAAGGGATGTTGATTGCTAAAACCCATTCTATTAGTTATCACGCTGATTTTCTCTTCGAATTTTACCTCTTTTCGTAACAATTCACCCCGCCAATCATTCGTATCTTTGCAACTTGATTTTTTAATAAACCCCCTTTAGGGGATCGCGTATTATGAGTAAAAAAGGAAAAGTGCTGGTAGCAATGAGTGGCGGTATCGATAGTACCATCACCGCGCTTATGCTTCATGACGAAGGCTATGAAGTAGTGGGCATCACCATGAAAACATGGGATTATGCAGCCAGTGGTGGTGGCAAAAAAGAAACAGGTTGCTGTAATATAGATTCATTCAATGATGCAAGACAGGCAGCCGTTGAACATGGATTTGCCCATTATATTCTCGATATAAGAGAAGAATTTGGTGATTTTGTCATTGAGAATTTTGTGGATGAGTATATCGCCGGAAGAACACCAAACCCCTGTGTACTTTGTAACACCCATATAAAATGGAGGGCTTTATTAAAAAGAGCGGATGCGCTTGACTGTGAATTTATTGCTACCGGCCATTATGCAAAGATCCGTCAGCAGGATAATGGAAGATTTGTAGTAAGCAAAGCCATTGATGACACCAAAGACCAGAGTTATGTGCTCTGGGGATTGCAACAGGATCTTTTAAGCAGAACCTTATTACCACTTGCGCCTTACCGTAAGACCGCCATCCGGCAAATGGCATTGGATTATGGTTACCCTGAACTGGCCAAGAAAAGCGAGAGCTATGAAATTTGTTTTGTCCCAGATAATGATTACCGTGGTTTTTTAAAACGTCGCGTAGAAGGATTAGAAGAAAGAGTAGCCGGTGGAAATTTTATTGATAAACAGGGAAAAATCCTGGGCCAGCATAAAGGCTATCCGTTTTATACCATCGGTCAGCGAAAAGGATTGGATATTGCCTTTGGCAAACCTGTATTTGTTACAAAAATTGACGCTGATAGCAATACCGTCATGCTCGGCGATGAAGAAGACCTTGACCAGAACGAAATGACAGTCGGAAAACTAAACCTGATAAAATACAACAGCATTACGCCGGGAATGGAAGCAACCACTAAAATCCGGTATAAAGACAAAGGATCATTGTCTAACATTTATCCCGAAGCTGGCATAATGAAAGTCCGCTTTTATGAAAATGTAAAAGGAATAGCTCCCGGCCAAAGCGCCGTCTTTTATGAAGGTGATGACGTAATCGGAGGAGGTATAATACAGTCGGGCCTGCTCTCTGAAGCCCTGGCGTAAGAAAGAGTCTTGAGTCTTGTGTCTTGTGTCTTGTGTCTTGTATCTTGTGTCTTGTATCTTGAGTCTTTAATTGCAATAAGAAAAGACTCAACAAGCAACACTCAATATTCAATACGCAATTACTTCGTCCAGAAACGTTTTTTTGTATATTGTTTGTTGAGTGTTGACATATTGTCCATGGGACTCTCCGAGGGAGTCCTTCGGACCTTTGGAGAGTCTTT